>JAHJJO010000047.1 GCA_018822835.1 Patescibacteria group bacterium | reverse complement strand
TTAATATTCATAGCTCAATTAGGAAAGCAGGCAAAAAGAAAAACATTTATTTTGTTTGAAGAATTACGAAAAGCAGGGTTAAATGTAAGACAGTCTTTTACAAAAAACAGTCTTAAGTCCCAATTAGAAGATGCCGATAAAATTGGCGCTAAATTTAGTTTAATTTTAGGACAACAAGAAATAATAGATAAAACTATTTTATTAAGGAACATGGAATCAGGAACCCAAGAAATTATTGATTATGATAAAATAAAAATAGAAATAGAAAAACGACTAAAAATCAATTAACAATTAATAATTAACAATTACAAATTATTAATTACGAATTTTGGTTGCTCTGGAGAATTAAAATTAATTGCTAATTGAAAATTGTGAATTGTTAATTGATTTACTAGATTGGAAGTATTATATGACGGAATTTAAAAGAAAAAAAAATGAAAATTTTGAAACTTTTTTAAGAAGATTTAATAAAAAATTAATTCAAAGCAAAAAATTAAATACTATTAAAGAAAGACAATATTTAATTCCTAAAAAAAATAAAAGCGCGCAAAAACAACGCGCTTTAAAAGGAATAAAATTAAATTCTAAAAATACATATTTAAAAAAAATAGGCAAACTTAAAGACAATGAAAAATTTACTAAATAATTTATATAATCCGAATCTTCGTGTATTGATAGTCAATTTATTTAGAATAGTCAGTTCTCCTTTACTAACTAATATCCCTTTTTGTCATTCCGAAGGAAGCCCGCCGATTCGGCGAGTCGGGATGACAAAAAGGAGCTTATAATAAATTTGGGAAATGACAATTTTAAATAGATTGGTTATATTCGTAATATTCGAATTATATTTTCTCAAAATATGCAAACGACAACAAAACAAACATCAAATAATGATTTGCAAAAATTATTAAAAAAAAGCTCTGTTAAAATACCTCAATCAGGCGATGCTGTAAAAGGAATAATAATTTCTGCATCTAAAGCAAAAGTCCAATTAGATATTGACGGTATGTTTATTGGAGTGGTGCGAGGACCTGAGCTTTATGTAGAAGCAGATGAATATTCAAACTTAAAACCTGGAGATGAAATTGAAGCCACTGTTATTGATGAAGAAAATGAAAATGGAGAATTAGAATTATCTTTCAAATGCGCAGGTCAGAAAAAAGCATGGAATCAGCTTGTTGATGCTTTTGAAAATCAAAAAACTATAAAAGTTAAAAGTACTTATGCTAATAAAGGAGGGCTTGTAGTTTCTTATTATCAAATCCAAGGATTTTTACCAGTATCTCATTTAGCTCCCGAACATTATCCGCGCATTGGTAATGAAGATAAAAGTAAAATTTTAGAAAAATTAAAATTATTAGTAGATAAAGAATTTGAAGTAAAAATAAATGTTTTAGATAAAGATGATAGAATTGTTTTTAGTGAAAGAGATGCTTGGAAAATAAAAAAACAAAATGTAATGGATAAATATAAAATTGGTTCAATTGTAGACGGTGTTGTAAACGCTGTTACTCATTTTGGAATTTTTATTAATTTTGGAAAAAATCTTGAAGGATTAATTCATGTATCTGAATTATCATGGGGGCATATTGACAATCCTGTTAATTTATTTAAAAAAGGAGATAAAATTAAAGCGCAAATTACCAATATAGACGGATTTAAAATATTTTTAAGCGCAAAAAAATTGCTTAAAGATCCATGGAAAGATATAGAAAAAAAATATAAACCAGGCAAAATAATGAAAGGGTCTATTTTAAAAATTCATCCATTTGGATTAATTATAAAATTAGATGATAACATTCATGGATTAGCACATTTTAATGACTTAAATTTGAACTCTGAACAACAAATTAAAAAAATATTTAAAATAAATGACAAAGCTACTTTTGAAATTTTATCCATTGATCCAAAACAACATAGATTGGCTTTAAAATTGTCTGACAACAAAACTCTTCCATCAGCTTCAATAGATCAGGCAAAAAAGATTGAAGATAAAAAAACGCTTAAAAATTAATGCTATGTGTTGTGCGTTATAGATATAAACATTATCTATCATGACTCCACGTTCATTTATTGCTCATTATAACAATACATCCTTTTTGTCATTCCCGTGCAAACGGGAATCCAGCTTTAACGCTGCCATGACTGGATTCCCACTTTCGTGGGAATGACAATTAAACGGTTTATTATTTTTTGAATACGGTTTCTGCCTGCCCCGCTTGCCACGTCCGATTAGGCGAGGTCAAACATGCGGGAAATGTAATGTCTATGCGCATTTTGCATTATTCGTTATGAATCTCACTGAATTAGCTAGAATTTTAAAAATCACTCCTCAAGAACTGCGCGATACTTTGCCACAGATCGGTTTTGATATTGGGCAAAGAGCTATTAAAATTGACAACCGCACAGCTCAAAAAATTATTAAAACATGGCATAATTTAATCAAACAATTAGAAGCGCAAAAAAAAAAGATAGCAGATAATCAATCTTTAAACGCTGATGAAGAAACAAAGGAACAAAACAAAAAAATTTTTGTTTCGAAGTTTATTACTGTGCGTGATTTTTCTGCAATATCTCAAATACCTGTTAATATAGTTCTAGCGGAATTAATGAAAAATGGCATTTTTGTTTCCATGAATGAAAAAATTGATTTTGATACTGCGGAAATTATAGGTCATGATTTGAATTTAGAAGTGAAATTTAAAGAAAAATCAGATGAATTAAATGAAGAAATAAATTCTTCTGAAAATAAGCTGGTTAAAATATTAGAACAAGAAAATAAAAATCAGATGGTTAGTGTGTCTCCAGTTGTTGTAATTATGGGACATGTAGACCATGGTAAAACTCAATTATTGGATGCTATTCGAAATACTAACGTAGTTAAAGGAGAAGCAGGAGGTATTACGCAACACATTGGAGCTTATCAAAAAAAAAGAAAAAATAAATTAATTACATTTATTGACACACCGGGGCATGAAGCATTTACTGCCATGCGAAGTCGTGGAGCAAAAGTAGCAGATATTGCCGTTTTAGTTGTAGCTGCTGATGATGGAGTTAAACCGCAAACGATTGAAGCGTTTCGCATTATTAAATCAGCAAAAATACCATTTTTGATAGCAATAAATAAAATTGACAAAGCAGGTGCGGATATTAATAAAACAAAACAAGAGTTATCAAGCCAGCTTAATATTTCACCTGAAGATTGGGGCGGAAAAGATGTCTGCGTGCTAGTTTCTGCTATTCAAAAAACTGGAATTACGGATTTATTAGATACTATTTTATTAATAGCTGACATGGAAGCTGAAAACATTAAAGCAAATCCAAATAGCGCGGCAGTTGGAACAGTAATAGAGTCGCACATTGATAAAGGAGCCGGACCTATAGTTACTATTTTAGTGCAAAACGGTACACTTAATATAGGAGATCAACTTTGTTATGATAATAAAATATACGGGAAAGTGCGCTCTATGAAAAATTATCAAGATGAAAACATTCAAAAAGCAACGCCTTCAACTCCTGTAAAAATTTTAGGTCTTAAAATTTTGCCAAAAATAGGTGATATTTTAGAGGCAGGCGATGGAAAAAGAATAAAAAAGAAAATTTATTCATCAATGCAAAATGTTGATAATAAATTTATTACTAAACAACAAGTTGATTCGCAAAGTTCTAAAAATAAAGAAGAAAATAATAAAATAAAAAATCTTTATGTAATTATTAAAAGCGACACGTTAGGATCTGCTGAAGCCATAGAAGAGTCTTTGGAAAAAATAAATACAGAAGAATTAAGGGTTAAAATTATTCATAAAGGGCTTGGAAATATAACAGAAGGAGATATTAGCAGAGCTGACAATTCTAATGCTCAAATAATTGGATTTAATGTAAAGATTCCACCACAAATAAATGACTTAATAAGAAATCAATGCGTGCAAATAAATATTTTTAATATAATTTACGATTTAATTAAACATACTAAAATTGAACTACAAAAATTAATTAAACCAACAATACAAAGAGTTGATGTAGGAAAATTAAAAGTTTTGCAAATTTTTAGAACTGAAAAAGATTGCCAAATTATCGGAGCAAAAGTTTTAGACGGCAAGGCTGAAATTGAAAATTCAATTGAAATTATTAGAAATAAATACATAGAAGGTTGTGGAAAATTAATCAAATTACAATCAGGAAAACAGGATGTTAAGTTCGTAGAAAAAAATCAAGAATGCGGTATTAAATATGAGGGTAAACCAATCATTCAAAAAGATGATATTCTTTTGTGTTATAAATCAGTAATCAGTAACAGGTAACTAGTAATGAAAATTATGTTGATCACAAAATTTGAACAAGCTTTTTATAAAATACAAAAAGCGCATAATATACTTTTTATTACTCACCAACGACCTGATGGCGATGCAATCTCTTCAACATGTTTAATGATAGAATTAGCAAAGCATTTAAAGAAACAATTCGTGGCATTTTGCAGTGATAAATTAAATGATAATAATTTTTCTTTTTTGCCAAATGTAGAAAATATTACGGATAACATTAATTCAAATATTTTTAAAAATTTTGACTTAATAATTGCACTAGATTGTGGCAACTTGAAAAGAACAGGAATGGCTGAAAAATTAAAAAATAAGGAATTAAATCAATTTATTATTGAATTTGATCATCATCCTAAAGTGGATAATTATTCTGATTTAGAAATAAGACTGCCTGAAGCGTCATCAACTACTGAGGTGTTGTATAATTTGTTAAAAATCAATAACATTAAAATAACAAAAAATATTGCTAATTGCGTGTTAACAGGCATTTTAACTGATACTTCTAATTTTTTACATCAAAATACTTCAGAAAAAGCGATAAATATTGCCTCTGAAATGTTAATGTATGGAGCGCGTATGCCGCAAATAATTAAAAATACATTATATAATAAAAATTTACCGGACATCAAGTTGTTGAGCAAAGCTTTGGACGACTTAACAATAAATAAAAAATATAATTTCGCTTTTTCAATTTTAACATTAAAGGATATTCATAAGGCAAATGTTACTGATGATATTTATAACGCTATTACCGGATTTTTAAGCAATTTACATGGCGTAAAAGCTATATTGCTTTTGCGTGAAGAAAAAAATAAAGTAAGAGGAAGTTTACGAAGCGTTTATCCAGGTGTCGATGTTTCTAAGTTAGCAAATTTACTTGGTGGAGGAGGCCATGCTAAAGCATCAGGATTTGTAATGGAAAATTGCGGAATTAAAAAAATAGAAAACAAATGGTCAATAATCAGTAACTAGTAACCAGTAAATTGTAAAATTATTTACTAATTACTAATTACTAATTACTAATTCATGCTTTTCCATATTATTACAATTTTTCCTGATATTTTTAATTCTTATTTTTCTGAAAGTATTATAAAACGCGCGCAGGAAAAGAATGCTATTCAAATTAAAATACACAATTTACGACATTGGACAAATGATAAACATAAAACTGTTGACGATACTCCTTATGGCGGCGGAGCAGGTATGATAATGAAAATAGGGCCGATTTATAAAGCCATACAGTCAATTATCAATTATCAATTATCAATTATCAATGCGAATAAAAAAAATAAAACTAAACAAGTCAAGCTTTCCACAAACTTCTTAACTCGTAAATTGTTGCCTAAAAAAAGTACAAAAATTATTTTACTTTCGGCTAAAGGCAAAGTCTGGGATCAGCAGATGGCGCAAAAATATTCAAAATTTGATCAAATCATTTTAATTTGCGGGAGATATGAAGGCGTTGATGAGCGTGTAAATAAATTTGTTGATGAAAAAATATCTATTGGAAATTATGTGTTAACAGGAGGAGAAATTCCAGCTATGGCAATAATAGATTCAATCACTCGCCTGCTTCCAAATGTCTTGGGCAACAGTCTTAGCATTAAAAATGAATCTCATAACACTCCTGGTTTTTTAGAATATCCACAATATACTAGACCGGAAATATTTATTGCTAATAAAAAAAAATATATAACACCTAAAATTTTATTAAGCGGGAACCATCAAAAAATTAAGGAGTGGAAGGAAAAATAAAAAATCATCCGCCGAATTGGCGAATGATTTTTTATTTAAGATATTTTATTTTTTATATCTTTAAGTCGTCAACAGAAGAAGTGTCAATATTTCTTGCGCTAACATTTTCTCTTGACATTCTTGGTCCCCTAGCTGCTTCATTTGGGTCATAAATTTTTAAATTAACTCTGGCATTATTTTTATTGCCAATAATTTTTAACAACGTTCTTAAGGACTGAGCTGTCTGACCTCTTCGGCCGATTACGTAGCCCATATCCTCAGGGGCAACTTTAAGATCTAATAAAACTCCCCTCTCGTCCACCGTTCTTGTAACTGACACTTTGTCAGGATCATTAACGATGGCTTTTACAACATACTCTAAAAAGTCTTTGTCTTGCATAGTGTTTGTCATGTCTTTTAAACTAACATAAATATTATAATAATACTTTGTCTAATTTAAAAGAACTCATATCAAATTAAATAAACATGATAACAATAAAAGTTATCAACTTGATTGTTATTATAATACATTTTAAAAATATGTCAAATAAAAAGTCTTCTCCAATTAAGCAAACCACTTAATTGTTGTGTTTTAAAAAAATGGTATAATATCTTTATTGATATATATCGCATATTAACATAATTCGTATATTCGTATATTTATTTGTATATTAGTATGCATACCTTAATAAAACCTAAAAAAACTTTTAGTTTAGCCGACTTAAAAGAAGTTTGGCAATACAAAGAATTGTTGTATTTTTTTAGTTGGCGCGATTTTAAAGTGCGATACAAACAAACTGCTATTGGAGTGGTGTGGGCAATCTTTCAGCCATTTATTACTATGGTTGTGTTTAGTATATTTTTCGGTCAATTAGCAAAAATGCCTTCAGACGGGATCCCATATCCAATTTTTGTTTATGTTGGGCTTTTATTTTGGCAATTTTTTTCAGGCGCTCTTTCTGAAGCTAGCGGCTCTTTAATAGCTAGCCAGGCAATAATTACAAAAGTATATTTTCCACGTTTGATTCTGCCAATCTCGGCGACCATTACAAAATTTATTGACTTTGCTGTTGCTGCTGTAATTTTAGTTGGGTTAATGGCTTACTATAATTATCTACCCAATTTAACTGGTCTTTTAATTTTGCCACTACTTCTTTTAATAACTTTTATAGCATCAATTGGGGGGGGATTTTTTTTAGCAGCGCTTAATGTTAGATATCGGGATGTTCGTTATGTTTTGCCATTTTTTATACAAATACTTTTATTTTTAACTCCTGTGATTTATCCAGCAAGCATTGCCGGTGAATATTCATGGCTTTTAGCTATGAACCCAATGACAGGAGTTATTAAAGCGGCCAGAGCGGCAATTTTAGGCAATGCGCCGATTAATTGGGAGTTATTATTAATTTCAGGGGTTGCATGTTTTGTTATGTTAATTATTGGAATAATTTATTTTAAAAAAACAGAAAAACATTTCGCGGATGTGGTGTAGGTAAATAATTGTAGTATTAGGCAAGTATAGAATTATTTTATAAAAAATTTAAATGGAATCGCCATTGACACTCAAACAGCAATAATGTATACTAATATTGCTGTTTAAACAGCAATATTTAGGGGTTGGAAATAAATAACGTTTCAAAATTTCGCTCAGATTTATGTTGGATTTGTTTAAAAAAATATAAAGAATAGCCAAGCTATTTTGAATATTTTTTTAAACAAATCCGACATGAAGATGAGATGAAATTTAAAAGGTTATTTATTGACAAGCCCTTAAGTAATTATATGGATAATAAACTAATAAAACGCGATATTGAAAAAAATATTGAAGAATGGTTATTTAAAGGAAAAATAATTATTCTTTATGGAGCGCGTCAAGTTGGTAAAACAACCTTAGCTAAAAAGCTGTTGAAACAACATGGTAATCAGCAAGATTATTTTAATTGTGAAATAGCCTCAATTAGACAGTCTTTAGAAAAAGAAGATCCAATAGCTTTAAAAAAAAATTTAGGCAACGGATCTTTGGTAGTTTTAGACGAAGCGCAAAAAGTAAAAAATATCAGTTTAATTTTAAAGCTGTTAATTGACACTTATCCTGATATGCAAATTATTGCTACAGGATCTTCCTCTTTTGATCTATCTAATGAACTTAATGAGCCATTGACTGGACGCGCTTTAGAATTTACGCTTTACCCTTTTTCATTAAAAGAGCTTAAAAATATTTATCGCGATTATGAGCTTGACGGCCAGTTAGAAAATTTTTTAATTTATGGTCTTTATCCTGAAATAGTGAGAAATCAGACAGCTATTGCCATTCAATTACTAGACAACCTAAGCAATAAATATTTATATCAAGATATTTTAATCTTTGATCGGATTAAAAAGTCCGGTTTAATTGTTAAATTATTGCAGCTTTTAGCTTTGCAAATCAGCCAGGAAGTATCAATTAACGAATTGGCTGTTAATCTTCAATGTAGCCGCGACACTGTAACTAATTATCTTGATATTTTAGAAAAAGCATTTATTATTTTTCGTTTAAGGGCTTATAGCCGCAATCAACGCAAGGAAATTGCCAAAAAACAAAAAATTTATTTTGTTGATTTGGGAATTAGAAATAGTTTAATTAGCCGCTATAATAATTTAGCAGTGCGTGATGATATCAGCGCTTTATGGGAAAATTTTTGCGTAAGCGAACGTTTGAAAAAAATTCAGGCTGATAATTTATTTTGTAAAAAATATTTTTGGCGCACAACTGATCAGAAAGAAGTGGATTATGTGGAAGAATATAATGATCGGCTTGATGGCTATGAATTTAAATGGGCTAAAAATAAAATATCAGCTCCTAAGGAATTTTTAGCTTATAAAAATAGCCGGGTAATTTTAATCAACAAATTTAATTATAAAAATTTTTTATTGGGTTGAGAGAATAAATTTTTAATTATGCCGATTATTGAAGTAAAAAATATTTCAAAAAAATATAACATAACCCATCAGCAAGGTGGGTATGTTGCTTTGCGTGATGTTTTAACTAATGTTTTTAAAAATCCTTTTCAATTTGCTAAAAATAAAGCCAAGCAAGCAATTGGAAAAGCTGGGAAAGAAGAATTTTGGGCCTTAAAAGATATTAATTTTAGCGTTGAACAAGGAGAAATTATTGGCATAATCGGGCCTAATGGGGCTGGGAAATCAACGCTTTTAAAAATTTTAACTCAAATCACGCCGCCAACAACAGGTGAAATTAAAATGCGCGGCAGAGTGGCTTCATTATTAGAAGTTGGCACTGGCTTTCACCCTGAATTAACTGGCAGGGAAAATATTTTTTTAAACGGCGCGATTATGGGGATGACAAAAAAAGAAATTAATGCTAAATTTAATGATATAGTAGAATTCTCTGGAATTGAAAAATTTTTAGACACTCCTGTAAAACGTTATTCATCCGGCATGCATGTCCGCCTCGCATTTTCTGTTGCGGCCCACTTAGAGCCAGATATTTTATTGATTGACGAAGTCTTGGCTGTCGGCGACGCTGATTTTCAAAAAAAGTGTTTAGGTAAAATGGAAGAGGTTACAAAAAAAGATGGCAGAACGATTTTGTTTGTTAGTCATAATATGGGAGCGATTGAACAGTTGTGCGGGAGGTGTATTTTATTAAAGGATGGGGAGATTAAAATAGCAGGAAAAACAGGAAAAGTTATAAATGAGTATCTTAATAAAAATAATAGCCAAAAAGCAATAATTAATTTTAAACCTCTAAAAAATAAAGAAGCTCAAATTGTTAAAATATTAATTTTAAATAAAGATAAAAAACCCTCTACTGCCCAAATACCAATAAATGAAAAATTTTTTATACAAATAGACTATAAAGTTTTTAAACAAATGAACAATGTTTTGCTTTCAATTTTATTTTTTATAGGTGAAGATTTGCTTCTTTTATCATCTGAATCTGATAAAACAGGGCGTTTAACAAATTATTTGCAAGGCAAATTTAAAACTATAATAGAAATTCCTGCATTTCTATTTAATGTTGGACAATTTTATTTTAATATAGCCATTCATAGACCATATATAGAATACATTGATCATAAACAAAATATTTATTTTGAAATACTTGATATTAATAATCCTAAATC
>JAHJJO010000046.1 GCA_018822835.1 Patescibacteria group bacterium | reverse complement strand
GGATTACGAAATGCATTCAAATTATAAAATACTGCCTAAATTGTCATCCTCGCGCAAGCGGGGATCCAGTATTTAACGAACTAATCTGGATCCCCGCTTGCGCGAGGATGACACAAAGGGGCATTTCGTAATTCAAGGTTGGGTAACAACATTTATGATGTTGCGCGAAGTCATGATGTTTTACCTGTAAGCTCATAAATTTTTACGCCTTGAGTCTTGCCTTTTACTGTTACTTTATCCAAATATCTAAATGTGAATTTATCCGTAACTTGCGCTTTGGTAAATTCGCTAACTACTATTGGCACTCCGTACTGTTTAGTAATACCTTCTAATCGCGACGCTAAATTAACACTATCTCCCATAATCGTGTAATCAAATCTTTTATCTGATCCCATGTTGCCAATAATTACTTCACCGGTATTTATTCCAATGCCAATGCGCAAATCAACATCAAATTTTTTTTGCCATTCTTCTCGCTTTTTATCTAAAATAGAAATCATTTGCAAAGCGGTTTTGCAAGCAAATTCCGCATGATTATGCTGTTTAATTGGCGCGCCCCAAAATGCCATAATAGCATCACCAATATATTTATCAACCACGCCGTTGGACTCCATTATCAAATCTGTCATAGCGGTCAAATATTGATTTAATAACAAAACTAATTTTTCCGGTTCTAATCTTTCTGATATGAAAGTAAAATTTCTAATGTCAGAAAATAAAATTGACAATTCTTTTTTTTGTCCGCCCAATTTTAACTTAGCGGGATCAGCCAATATTTCTTTAATAATTTCAGGTGAGACATAATGCGAAAAAGTATCTTTTATTCGCTGCATTTCTTTATTTTCAATAATATATTTCCAAATAATCGCGGTTAGATATGTTAATATAATTATTAAAATTACATAAAATAGATCAAATATTATCCCTTTTTCAAAAGACATAAACGCAGTAATTAAATAAAGTATTAGAATAGTTAAAGTCAAGCCAAAGCCTACTAAAATTTTAAATCTCATCACAATAAATCCAATAATTAGCGCTAAAAAAAGCAAAATAATATTTTGAATATAAATGTTTAATGGTTTTAAAAAATTGCCTGTTAATATCGTATTGATCGCATTGGCGTGAATTTCCACGCCACTCATTGGTTGTCCGGATGAAACAGGAGTTATCTGCTCATCATGCAAATCAGGCGCTGTTGCTCCAATTAAGACTATTTTATTTTTGAATAAAGAAGATGTGACTTTTCCCTCCATAACGTCCTTAGCTGAAATCATTGGAAAAGTTTTTGGCTTGCCAACGTAATTAATTGTCATGCGACCCTTTTTGTCTGTTAAAATTGATGGCAAAAAAAATTGATTTTTTTTTAAATACGCATTAGCAATAACAACGCTAAAAGCGGAATATTTTTCATTGTAATAATAAGCAGTTGTTGGGAGTTTGCGAAAAATACTGTCTTGGTCAGGCGGAGTGTTGGTTATGCCCAAAACAATGGCTGCATCTTTTATTTCTTTAATGGGAGATAAAGTTGAAATAGCGGTAATTTGATTTTTTTTGATTTGCAATTCTGCTTCAATAGGCAAAACCACATTACCTGCGTTGTTTATTGCTTGAGCTAACTTTGTGTCGGCTTCAGATGAAGATTTTTCTGGAAAATTAACATCAAGCCCAATGACAATAGGATTATATTTATTTATTTTATCTATTAATTGAGCGTGAATAGTTCTGTCCCATGGCCATCTGCCTAATTTTTGCAAACTTTCATTATCAATAGCAACGATAACTATATCGCTATTTGGATTGCTTTGAATAAATAATTTGTCAGTAAGCTTATTTCTCCATGAAACAAAAAATCCTAAATTAAAAAAAAGAGAAATAAATAACCCTGCAATGAAGAGGGTTATAAATATTGTAAAATATTTTTTCATTTAAAGTTCTAATAGACTTGTCGCTTAATAAAGCTGCAACTTCTTCCCTTGACGGCTCCATAGTCCGAATGGAGTGACAACGGAATGAGGCTGTGGACCCCTCCCCAGTTCGCCACGGCGAGAACTGGGGAGGGGTCCGCAAAAACTATGGAGCTGTCGCTATAGAAACCGGCATTATAGAGAATGCTAAATAATGTAAAATATTTTTCATTTATTACTTATAGTTCTAATAATAAAGCTGTAACTTCCGGAGAGCTGGCAACGACAGTGATGCCATCTTCAGTAAAAATGGCATTAACCGTACCTTTCCCGCCGTCAGCATCAACTTTTAACAGCCCCGTTGATGTTATAGATCCAATATCCCCAATAAGAGTCCACGCAATTTGACTAGTTACATCTTTAGTTGAATCATCACTATATTGAGTTTTTGCAAAAAACTGCTTTGTTTCTCCAACCAACATATTATATTTATTAGCAGTGATTATTAATCCTATTAATTTTTTAATTTCTATTACTTTTTCAATAACTTCTGGTTCTTTTGTGACCGACTCTGTGGTAGTGGCAGTAGTGGTGGCGACGGTGGTGGTAGCAACGGGCGTTGTTATTATCTCCTGCGTCTGAATCGGTTCTTGTTCTGCAACCTCTTCCTGAACAACGGGCTTCTCTATAACTTCTTCCCGAATTGGTTGCTTTATCTGTTCTTGTATTACTTCTTGATTAATATCTAATTCTTCTTTTTCGTTTTGGAGTAATTGCATCTTTAGCTGAAGATAATCTATTGATTCTTGCAATTTGGACTCTTTAAATTGATTTAAATTTTCCATTTGTTCTTCAATTTGCTTTTGAAATAAGTTTTTCACACCCCTTTCTTTTAAAACTTCAGCTTCGTTTATTTTATTCTCAATTTTTTTTAATTCTAAATATTTTTTATCTAATGCGTCTGTTTCGTTTTGAATTTCCAAATCTGCTATTGCAGAAAAAATTTTACTTGTTAGCTGTTTATGTAAATTAAAATGATTTTTTGTTAATTGTTTTACTGTTTCAGGATTAGCTTTTATTTTATCTATATCTTTTTGCCAATTATTTATTATGGATTCGGCTAAAGCAATTTTGCCTTCTTTAGCTAATTGCTGCGCTTCAGCCAAGCGCCTGTTAACAAATGCAATCGCTGTTTTTTGTTTTTTGTTAGGATTAATAATGAATGCGACTTTAATTTTTTCAGCAATTTTTTTAACTTTATACATTGACGAACCGGGAAGAGAGCCGGCTATTTCTTTATTAATTTTTTCCATCTTTTTTTTTCTTTCTTTTTCAAACTTTTTATCAAGCGTTTGATTATTTTCAAACCATGCGCTTTCCAATGTTTCTTGAATAATTGGTTGAACAACTATTCCCTCTTCTAATAAAATTTCTTGTTTAATTTTTTTCTCATCAATTGTGGCAGACTTTCCTTTTACTAAATCAACTTTTTTTATTATTTTTCTAATTTTTTCTTCCCTTTTTACGGTCATCACTTTAATAATCCCATCAATAGCGTTTATTTTAGCAATACCATCGGTAGTTATTTCAAAATCAACGGTAGTACCTCTAACAGTAGCCACAGTCGCGCTGGAACCAACCTCAAAAGAAGCTTCTTTGTCCATGAGCTGAATAATGCGGGACCATATTTTCCCTGTATTTACAAAAAGATTGATTTTTGTTTTTGCAAAATTTTCTTCATCAATAAAAAGCTCTTCAAATGCTACCTCACTGTCAGGACCAATGCGAGAAACAGTATTGTCGTAAAAATTAATCGTTGCATTGCCATTTTCATCAGTCTTGATAACATCGCCTTCTCCGACTTCCATATCTTTTTGAGCGCTTATCCAATTATCATCGCCTTTTTTAATTTCAACTTCGCCTTCCACATTGGAAATAAAAGCCTTTGGCTTTGGAATTTCTTTAATCTGAGCCATAGCAAAAACCATGCCGCTACTAATAGCTATTGATAAAATTAAAAGAAAAATAATAATTTTTTGCATACGTTTAAAATTAATTATTAAACCGCCTGTTGTTGAATCTATTGTTGAACCGACCATTACTTGAATTATTAAATCCATTTCCAGAAAATTCTGGAGCTTTGCCTTTTACATCTTTCCATAAATGTTCATTTTCTTCTAAGCCCTTCATTGTTAAATTAACCCTTCCCTGATCATCAATTTCTTTTATTTTAACTGTCACTTCATCGCCTTCTTTCAAAAAATTTTGCGGACTGCTGATTCTATAAGGAGCTAATTCGCTAACATGAACCATTCCGTCTTTTCCAGGCGTTAACTCAACAAAAGCTCCAAAATCCAAAATCCGAACTACTTTTCCTGTAAAAATTTCGCCTGCTTCAAACTCTCTAACAATATTTTTAATCCACTCAGCAGCTTTTTCGCAATTTTCTTTTACCATTCCGCAAATCATAACCAAACCATCATCTTCAATGTCAATTGAAATATCATGCGCGTCTATAATAGCGTTAATTACTTTTCCACCAGGTCCTATAACTTCTCTAATTTTTTCAGGACTAATATTAAAACTAATAATGCGCGGAGCGTATTTAGACAAATCTGGACGTGGCTTGTCAATTGCTTTATTCATGGTGTCTAAAATTTGATTTAATGCCACACGACCTTGCGTTAAAGTTTTTTCTATAATTTCTTTTGTAATGCCATCTGTTTTAGTGTCAAGCTGAATGGCTGTTAAACCGTCTTTTGTGCCTGCGATTTTAAAATCCATTCCACCTTTGCCGTCCTCCAAGTCTTGAATGTCTGTTAAAACTTCCCATTTACTCATATCATCATTTGAGGCAAGCCCCATTGCTATTCCGGCTACTGCTTTTTTAATAGGTGCGCCAGCATCCATTAAAGCTAAGCTTGAAGCGCATGTTGAACCCATTGATGACGATCCATTAGAACCCAATGTTTCACTTACAACTCTTGTTGTGTAAGGGAATTCTTCTTTGCTTGGAAGTACTGGAGTAAGCGCTTTTTCCACTAACGCTCCATGTCCGATTTCCCGGCGTCCTGGTCCTCGCATAAAACCAGTTTCTCCAACAGAATATGGCGGAAAATTATAATGATGCATAAATCTTTTTTTGCCAGCGCCTTCTAATCCTTCAAGCAGTTGTTCTAATCCTGGAGCCCCAAGAGTAACAATGGACATAATTTGCGTTTCTCCTCGCGAAAATAATCCTGCCCCATGATTTCTCGGTAATATTCCAATTTCTGCCGTAAGCTCTCTTATTTCATCAAATTTACGGCCATCAACTCTCTTTTTTTCATCTAAAATACCTTCTGTCACTTTTGCTTCTATTGCTTTTTCAACTATTTTTTTTACAGCCCATTCCCGCTTGTCACGACCAACTTTTTGTTCAAAAAGATATTTATCAAGATTTTCTTTAATTGCTTGGACACTTGCTTTTCTCTCTTTTTTAGTCCAATATGTTTTATCAAATAAATATTTATTAACATTTTTATTCAACCATTTATTTGCTTGATCCGCGATTTTTTGCTTTGCTTCATCTGCTTCAATTTCATCACTGCTTTGTAATTTGTTTTTTTCTTCAAGCTCTTGTGTTTTAGGCAATAAAGACAATTTTACTTTTTCAATTAATTCTATTGCTTTTTGAATCTCTTCTTGCCCTGCAACAATGCCTTTAAACATGTCTTCTTCTTTTACTTCATTCGCGCCCGCCTCTATCATAATTGTCTTTTTGGAAGTTCCGGCTACGATTAAATCTAAATCGCTCTTTTCTCTTTGCTCATAAGTTGGATTAAATACAAATTGATTATCAATCCTGCCAACACGAACTCCACCAATTGGTCCATTCCATTTTACTCCTGAAATTGATAATGCTACTGAAGCAGCTATTAAAGAAACAATGTCATGGTCATTTTCCTGATCAACAGAAAGAATGGTAAGAATAACCTGCACATCTTTTCTTGAAGAATCATCAAATAAAGGTCGCACAGTTCTGTCTATCATTCTACCAGCTAAAATGGCGTCATCAGTGGGTCTGCCTTCCCTTTTAATCCAACGAGAACCTTTAATAATTCCAGCTGCGTAAAGACGCTCTTCAAAATCAACCATTAATGGAAAATAATCAATGCCATCTCTTTCATATTTTGATTCAACAACAGTGGCCATAACAACAGTATCTCCATACTGCACAGTTATTGCCGCATCGGCCTGTTTGGCTAATTTGCCAGTTTTAATAGTGAGTGTTCGACCAAGCCACTCCGCGCTAAACGCTTGTTCATTGTTTGTCATAAAATATAGTTAAAAGTTCATAAAGCATGCCCTGAGCAAAAGCGTAGGGTCCATAAAGTCAAAAGTAAATTTTGATTTTATAACAAGATGAACCGCTTGGCCTTTAAATTACAGAACTATGAGTACATTCCCACAGCGCTATTTATCTAAAGACCAAGGCAATCAATTATCAATTATCAATTATCAATTATCAATTGTTATCCTAACGAAACCAAAATTGTTAATTGATAATTGAAAATTGATAATTGTTTTAAACATTCTCTATTTCTTCCACTTCTTCTTCTTTCTTTTTTTCTTCCTCCTCTTCTTCTTGCATTTTTTTTGCTATTTTTAATTTTAATTCTTCAGCTAATTTTTTATAACCTTTTGGATCTTCTTTATAAAAATATTTTAATAAAGACCTTCTTTCTTCCACTTTTCTAAGCAAACCCCTGCGAGAAGAATTATCGTGTTTGTGCTCTTGAAGGTGTTTTGTTAATTGCTTAATTTCTTTAGTTAAAATAGCAATCTGAACCTGCGATGATCCAGTGTCATTTTTATGAATTCTAAATTTTTCAATAACTTTTTGTTTTGTTTTTTTATTTAACATAGATCATTTAAACATTTAAACATATAAACATTTAAACATAATTTTTTTTATATGTTTAGATGTTTTTTACACAATAGCATAACTTAATAATTTGTCAAAATAAAATTGCTTTAACGCGTCGAACGCCAGCGCTGCTGCTTTGTTCTTTTTTAATTTTAAAATTTCCTAATTCTCCTGTTTTTTCAACATGCGGACCTCCGCAAATTTCTTTGCTAAAATCGCCAATAGTATAAACTTTCACTTTTTTTCCATACTTATGCTCAAAAACGCCCATTGCGCCTTTATTTTTTGCCTGTTCTAAAGTCATTTCTTCGCATGTTACATCTAAATCTTGTTGTATTGCTTGATTAACTAACTTTTCCACTTCTTGTTTTTGCTCTTCAGTCATTTTTTCTTGATGTAAAAAATCAAAACGCAAACGTTCAGCAGTAATATTACTCCCTTTTTGAACAACATGGCTTCCCAATACTTTACGCAAAGCAGCTAACAGCAAGTGCGCGGCTGTATGTAATTTTTTTGTTTGTTCATTAGAATCAGCTAATCCGCCTTTAAATTTTCCAGCGCTCGCGGTTTTAGATAATTCTTGATGCTTTTTTAATTCTTGTTGAAATCCATCTTCGTCAATACTCATCCCCTTCTCTTCTGCCAACTCTTTTGTCATTTCAATCGGGAACCCATAAGTCTGGTATAAATTAAAAGCAGTTTTGCCGTCTACAGACATCCGATGTCCAAAAAATAAGGAGTTGAACTCCGAAGCTTCGGAGTTCAACTCCTTATTTTTTGGACATCGGATGTCTACTACTAACTTTTCAAATTCCAACAACCCTCTTTCTAAAGTTTTGCTAAACTTGACTTCTTCTTTTTTTAATTCTTCTAAAATAAAATCAATATTTTTTTTCAACTCTGAATAAATATCAGAATAGTCATAAATTACAACCTTTGCGATTTCTTGCGTCCAATGCGCTACTTTGTGTTGTGTGTTATGTGTTTCATGTTTCATGATTTGCCTTCCATATCTAATCGCCCGCCTAATTAATCGCCTGACAATATAACCTTGCCCAATATTTGACGGGACTATTCCATTGTCATCGCCAATAATAAAGACAGCGGCTTTAAGATGATCAGCGATAATTTCAAATGATTTTGTATTTTTTTGATATTCC
>JAHJJO010000045.1 GCA_018822835.1 Patescibacteria group bacterium | reverse complement strand
TTTTGGAAATCTCTGCTATTTACGGCAATAGATATAGTCTCATTTTTTGCATTATAACACACTGCGGGAATCAAACCCTTGCTACGCAATTCATTTAACTTTGATTTTTTAACTCTTTCTACTGTTTCTAACATTAACATCACGTTATTATATATAATACTACCAAAAACACAAGAAAAATATCCTTTTAAGTTTGCACAAACCTATTTAGTTAGTGTGTAAAAACACCTGTAATGTTAAGCTAAAATATGGTAAAATTAAGGTAGAAATATTAATTTTTATTAACTAATTTTATCAATTTTATGAAAACATTATTTATTGAACGCCAAACAAACTTGTTTGAACAATTTGCTAATCCTCAATTTAAAGTAAGTGAGGATTACCAGATTATTGATCAAGTATTAAGTGATGAGAATATCATCTTGGAATTAGCTAAAGATTTTCCAAATACAGCTACTGGCAGAAACAGAACTCCAATAGAACAAACTCTTCGATTTTTAGTACTAAAACATCAAAGAGGCTTAGATTATCGATCTTTAGAACGAACTTTAAAAGTCAATTTAGAAGATAGATGGTTTTGCAAGGTTAGTGGTGATAATGTGCCATGCTTTAAGACACTGCAAAATCAAATATCCCAAATTAGCGAACAATCAATTAAATCCATTAATGATCGAGTAATAACAGAGGCCAGAAAAAGGAAATTAACTAAAGGTAAAAAAATGAGAGTTGACTCAACTGTAACTGAAGCTAATATCCATTATCCTACTGATGCTAGTTTAATTGTTGATGGTATTAAAAAAATTAATAAAACATTAACCAAGCTAAAAATTATTCCCCAAGGTTACCGTACTTTCAAAAGAAAAATTAAACAGCAGATAAATATTATTAGAACTATTGGTAGAAAAAATAAAGAGGTCAGACAAAAAGTAATTAAAACAATAGTTAAAATGGGAAAATTAGTCATTGCAAAAACTCAATGTTTTAGAAGAAAATCCATTAGCCAAACAAGGAAAATATTAAAAAAAATTGTTGAGCAAACAGAATTAGTTCTACAGGGAGAAAAGCCAAAAAACAGAATTGTTAGCATTTATGACACTGTTGCCAGACCTATTTTAAAAGGCAAAGTAGACAAGCCCTGTGAATTCGGACAAGAAGTGCAAATACAGGAAGATGAACATTTTGTCACTAATTGGGAAATTAACAACAAATCCAGTGATACTGAATTTTTTGCTAAAGCTATTGATAAACATAAGGAATTATTTAACAAACCTCCTGATACAGCTGCTACTGACAGAGGTTATTGGTCGCCTGATAATAAAGAGTATGCTAGAAGTATGGGTGTAAAAAACATCTCTATGCCTAAGAAAGGCAAATTAAATGAACAAGAAAAAGAATTTCAAAACACAAGAGCATATAAAAAGGGTCAACGTTTTCGGGCTGGGGGTGAAGCAAAGATTTCTTTGCTTAAACGAAAATACAAATTAGATAGATGTGGATATCAAGGCAACGCAGGTATGGCTAGATGGGTTGGTGGAGGCATATTAGCCTGCAACCTAATAACAATAGCCAGACTAATGACAGGATAATAAAAATTTCAAAGAACAAAATGCAAAAGCATTTGTTTTAAAATTCAAAAAATAATTGAATTGTAAAACAAATGTTTTTACACACTAACTAATTATGGAAGTGAATAATTTTATTTTTCTCAATATATTCTCTGAAATATTTTTCAAATTCTGAGCCGTTGTCTGTTTGTATTCTTTTTAATCTCAATTTGTTCACTATCACCTAACCAATGCTATGGCAACCTTAGGTGATAGTTGATTTTTTCTTTGCCAAATCTTGGATAAATGTGACAAATCCTTTTATGCCGGTGTATTTGCAATGTATGCGATTAAAAAACTCCATAAGGTTCTAACCTCACGGAGTCCAATATGTTTCTGAACTTTTGCAGTTTTTTACGGTAAAAGTGGTCTCAAAAAATGCTCTTTTACCGTTTACACGAATATATTTTTCCTTTTCTCAGGT
>JAHJJO010000044.1 GCA_018822835.1 Patescibacteria group bacterium | reverse complement strand
TCATAAATTTTTAGTCTATTAGACCTGTTGCATAATAACTCATGACTGCAATTTCCATATTTTGGTATAATTTTCTCTAAATTTTTTTACCCGCCGATTCGGCGGGCTTCAAAAATTTATAAAAAATTATACTCAAAATCTGAAAATTTCGTTACATAATTTATTATGCAACAGGTCTATTCTAATTTAAAGATTTGCTGTATAATGTAAGAAATGCAAAATTACAAAATACCAACAAAGCTGTTAAATGGATAGATATAAATTATATTGTCATATTGTCATATTGTTTAATTTTATTTAGCAATTAAACAATATAGCAATATAACAAGTAATGAAATTAGAGTAAATCTAAATTTATAAATAAAAGTTGCCAATTTTATTTAATTGATAAGTTGATTTCGTTTTAGTTCTTTTAAGTTTTGTTCCAAACTCATCATTCCGTCTTTAGAGCTAGTTTCAATAACAGTTTTAATTTGAGATGTTTTATTTTCCCTAATTAAATTAGCAATAGCCGGCGTGTTGATCATAATTTCCCGCGCGGCAATTCTGCCACCATTAATTTTGGGCAATAATTTTTGCGCAATAACAGCTTTTAATGCAGTAGATAATTGTGTTTTTATTTGATTTTGTTGATGCGGAGGAAAAATGTCAATGATACGATCAACAGTTTGAGCTGAACTGCATGTATGAAGAGTTGCTAACACTAAATGTCCCGTTTCAGCCAAAGTAACAGCAGCTGATATAGTTTCTAAATCCCGCATTTCTCCAACCATAATAATATTTGGATCTTGACGCATGGCATATTTTAATCCGTCCTGAAAAGATAAAATGTCACTTCCTAATTCTCTTTGAATGATAATGCTTTTAGATGGTTTGAATATAAATTCAATAGGATCTTCAAGCGTAATAATGCTACGGTTATAATTTTCATTAATATAATTGATCATTGCAGCCAATGTTGTTGATTTTCCGCATCCAGTAGGTCCTGTTACTAAAATCAACCCATGATCTGAGTTTAATAAATCATATGTTATTTTAGGCACTCCAATGTCTTTCAAAGATAATATTTGTTCATTAATAACTCTTGCCGTTAAGCCAATATTATTTTTTTCATAATGTAAATTTATTCTGAATCTCGCTTTATTTTCTAAAGAAAAACTAAAATCTAAATTACGATTTGCAACAAATTTTTTCTTTTGCCCATCATTTAATAAAGATAGCGCCATTTGTTCAAGATCTTTTTTTGCAAGCCTTTTATAGTTTTTTATCGCAATTAAATTTCCATCTATTCGCAGTATAGGCGATAGCCCAACGATTAAATGCAGATCAGATGCTTTTTTTTGAACAGCAATTTGTAAAATTTCTTTTATGTTCATAAAATAAATTAAGATTTAAAATTTCCTATTTATTGTTTTAGTCTCCTTTTTGTCATCCCCGTGCAAACGGGGATCCAGTGTTTATCGTATTAATCTGGATCCCCGTTTGCACGGGGATGACAAAAAGGAACATTCATAATTCAAAGCTTGTTAATAATTATTATGCAACAATATAATCAAAATAGCATAATATTTCATAAAATGCAAAAAAATTTAAAACTAGTATGATTTTTACAAGCCATAAAACTCGTTAACTCGTTAATAAAGTAATAATTTAATATTATGAATATAATAACCTATCCAAATCCAATTCTTAAAAAAAAATCAATTAAAGTTGATGTTAAAGAAATTAAGAATAAAAAATTTCAGAAATTATGTTTAGATATGATCCAAACTATGAAAGAAAAGAATGGCAAGGGTTTGGCTGCTCCGCAGATAGGCAAAAATATCCGTGTAATTATTGTAGATACTAAAGAGGGACAGATTGCAATGATTAATCCTGTCATTACTAAAACATCATGGACAAAAGAATGGGGTGATGAAGGATGTTTGTCTGTTTTGACATCCTCTAGAGAAGTTATTTTTGGAAAAGTTAAAAGATATAAAAAAATAAATTATAAATATATTGACAAAAATGGGCAAGAAATTAAAATTAAAGCTAATGGTTTATTGGCTAGAATTATTCAACATGAAATTGATCATTTAGATGGAGTTTTATTTATTGATAATTTGTCATTTATTAAAAATTCTAAAATTTAAATTTTAAATCTTAAATCTTTTTATGAACAATCACATAAATAAAAATCTTCCACTTATTGTTATTTTTGGCAGAACTAATGTTGGCAAATCAACTCTATTTAATCGTTTGATTGGAAAAAATCAAGCATTAATTTCTGATGTTGCCGGCACTACAAGAGATAGCAATATAGCTCAAATAAAAGAGAATGGTATTAAATTTCAATTAGTTGACACAGGCGGCATTGAGTTCATAAAGTCGAAAGTCCATAAAGTCGAAAGTAAAGAATCTACAAAGAATAACATCAGCAAAAGTGTGGGATCCAAAGTCTACAAAGAATGCCATGAGCAAAAGCTCGGGGTTGAAAATAAAGATGAAATTGGCAATAAAGTTTATCAGCAAGTTATTGATTATTTAGAAAGTGCCGATTTGATTTTATTTTTAGTTGATAACGAAACTGGATTGCTGCCTCAAGATATAGAGTTGGGGCAATTTCTTAAAAAAACAAATTATAAAAATAAAACAATACTTATAGTTAATAAAGTTGGTAGCGTGGAACAATTAGATAGCGTAGCTGAATTTTATAAATTATCTTTAGGTAAACCAATCGCGATTTCTGCTATTACTGGCCTTGGCGTGGACGATATGTTTGATGTTATTATTCAAAAATTTAAAAGTTTACCTGCCCCGTCATTTTTTGCGGGGAATCAGAAATTTAAAAGTTTAAAAGTTTGTATTATTGGCAAGCCAAATGTTGGAAAATCAAGTTTGTTAAATTCAATTTTAGGTTATGAGCGAGTTATTGTAAGTGAAAAACCGCATACAACACGAGAACCTCAAAATACTGATATAGAATATAATAAACAACATATTACATTAATTGACACTGCGGGCATTAGTAAACGAGGAACCAAAACTAAAGAAATGGAAAAATATGGAATTTTTAAATCACTATCCGCATTGAAACGCGCTGATGTTGCATTATTAGTTATTGACATTAAACAAGGCATTACTCATCAAGATGCTAAATTGGTCCAAGAAATATTTGATAGAAAAAAAAGTCTTATTATCATTGCAAATAAATGGGACTTAATTCAAGAACAAGATACTAAAAAATATACTCAGTATGTTTATGCTGAACTTCCTTTTGCTACATGGGCGCCTATTCATTTTACATCCGCATTGACAAAAAGCAAAGTTCACAAAATTTTAGGATTGGTTTTGGATATTGCCGAGCAAAGATCGACGCAAGTAGATGCTGTTCAACTTAAAGAATTTATTGACAAAATAGTTAAAATTCACGCGCCTGCCAAAGGAAAAGGCGCTAGATATCCACGAATTTATGAAATAAGGCAGGTTAAAATCAATCCACCGCAATTTGAAATACAAATTAAGGCTAAATCTATTTTACATAAATCTTATGTAGGCTTCATAGAAAATAATCTTAGAAAGAATTTCGGTTTTATTGGAACTCCAATGAGTTTGTATGTAACAGATGCAAGCGCAAAGCTATTTCAATAATGTGATGAAAAAATTGTAATAGGTACAAAAGAGAGTACAAAGAGAGGGGCGTGTCAAGCAATTTAACCATGACACCAAAACGGGTATTTTAACCCCCATATAATTTTTGTCAAGTTTATTTACATTTACTTGACAAATACTTTTACAAAGATTATACTGTGGATAACAATATGCTGGGAAAATTTATATTAGAACAACGAAAAAAACAAAATTTGACGCAGGAATTTTTAGCGTCTAAGATTGGTATTTCTCGCCCGACTTATGTACAAATAGAACAGAACGAGCGGGATTTAACTATTTCCGAAGCTAAAAAATTAGCGGATGTTTTTGGTATTGATTTTAACGATTTTATCAAAGGTCAAGATACTTCCGTTACAGCG
This sequence comes from Patescibacteria group bacterium, assembly GCA_018822835.1. GTDB lineage: Bacteria > Patescibacteriota > Patescibacteriia > Patescibacteriales > JAHJJO01 > JAHJJO01. Next base: position 14,399 of record JAHJJO010000044.1, on the reverse strand, counting down.
GAAATAAAAATGTCTTTGAAAAAAGCAAAAAAAGAAAAACAAGAAATAAGGATAAGTGTCCCACAAAAAAATCTCATGAAGTTTAAAGAAGTTTTGCTTTATGTTTTATCAAAAGTTGGCGGTAGACCCAATGTTGGCGAAGCAGTGATCTATAAACTGCTTTATTTTATTGACTTTGATTTTTATGAAAAATTTGAAGAGCAATTGATGGGCGCGACATATATCAAAAATCATTATGGACCCACGCCGGTTGAGTTCAAAGTTATAACTGATGATATGATTAAAAACGGAGAGATTATAAAAGTTGAAAACGAATATTTTAATTATCCACAAAGAAAATATTTAGCGGTAAGGCGACCCAATCTTGATATTCTGTCAGGTCGTGAGATAGAGCATATTGATGATGTTTTAGCGAGGTTGGCCGACAAAAACGCTAATGAAATGAAAAATTACTCGCACGAAGACATTCCGTGGAAAGTGGCAGAATACGGCAAACTGCTTTCTTATGAAAGCGTTTTTTATCGCGACGAGCGTTATTCCGTAAGAAACTATGACGATGAGCTTTAATGAACTGCCGAAATTTTCCAAAGAATTTAAGCGGTTTTCAAAAAAATATAGGTCCTTGCAGGATGATTTAATTGAATTTAAGCAAGTTGTATTCGTCATTCCTTTGGGAAACAGTAAGCACTTCAATGTTATTACTAAAACAGAACGGTGTATTGTTGTTAAGGCTCGTTTATTTTGTCGCTATCTAAAAGGTTCGTCGCTTAGAATTATTTACGCTTTTTATTGCCAAGATTGTCAGATTGATTTTATTGAAATATATTTTAAGGGCGAAAAAGAAAATGAGAATTTTGAGAGGATTAAAGAATATCTAAAATTTTGTTGAGGTGACGCGCTGGTAGTAAGCTATCGCGAAAAAATACGGCGAGACGGAGAAGCCCTCCTTCGCCTTTCGACTTCCACCTTCGTTAAAGTTTCGGCGGACAGGTCGGACGGGTAAGCGGGTGGGCAAAAAAATCTTTTCCACCGACCTCTTCCCTTTTCGCCTGCTCGCAAATGCCAAAATTTGGGAATTTCGTTACGAAGCTTATTGAGCAATAAGTCTAATATAATCCAAATACTACAAATGAAAATCCGAATACTACAAATAGAAGCTCAACGCTTTATAGACTTTAGACTTTAGACTTTATGGACTTTGCAGACTTTATTGATTTTTGATTTTTAGAATAACAGAGATTATAAACACCGTCTAAATACATTTTTTTTACACTCTTATTTATGGAATTTAATGAATTACAACAAAAAATTGTAAGCTCGGTATTCGGAGCTTATTTAATTTTAGCTCCAGTAGGCACTGGTAAAACTACTACCTTGGCTCAGCGAGTAGCTGCTGCTCTTAACTCAGGCATTAAACCTGAAGAAATTATTTGTCTTACTTTTACTAATAGAGCTGCGGAAGAAATGTTTCAAAAGATAAAAAAGATAATTAATAAAAAAGAAATTTCAGATAATTTAACTGTTAAGACGTTTCACGGTTTTTGCGCGTATTTTATTAAAGTTGAAGCTAAACGAATTGGTATTCCAATTGACTTTATTATTTTTGATGAAGCTGACCAGATTGAAGTTTTAAAAAATATTCTTGAGGATTATCCAGAAGTCGCTAAAATTTATAATGATAGCAACAACGGCATTCATGAACTTATTGATAAATTATATAAATATAGATTAAATCAAGTTGAACGAGAAATTGGTCTTGCAGTAGAGCCTATTATTTTGGAAAAAACTTTAATTCAAATTAATAATCGCTATATTTTATCCTTATGCGAACAAAATGCTTTGGATTTTAACGAATTGGTTATTACTACATTAAAGGCTTTGTATTTAGACAAAAAAATAAAAAATAAATGGGCAAAACGGTATAAGTTTATCCAGTTAGACGAATTTCAGGATACACACATATCAGAATATTTGGTGATTAAGGAATTAGCAAAAATTTATAAGAATATTGCTTTTATCGGAGATCTTGATCAAACTATTTATGGCTGGAGAGGATCAGAACCATATAAAATTATTGAAATTTTTTTAAAACATTTTGCCCCAGTTCAAAAATTGTATTTGGAAATAAATTACCGTTTTAGCGCAAGCATACTCGGCGCTGTTCAATCATTTTTAACAAGTCTGCGACAATCAGCAACAAAAAAAATAATATCCAGAGATTCTGAAACAGCGGAAAATAAATGCATACAATTATTTGGCGGATATAATTTAAATGAAGAGGTGAGCTGGATTATTGATAATATAAAAAAGGTTCAAACATCTGAACCAAAAGCCAAAATCGCTGTGCTTACTCGCGCTAATTATTTAATTAATGACATAGCGGAAATTTTTGAAACCAAAGGTATCGCGCACATTACTGTGGATAAATTTGATTTTTTTAAAAGACAAGAAATTAAAGATATTTACGCGTATTTGAAAATCATTTTTAATAAATTTGATATAGAAAGCGCATTTCGTTTAGTACTGCGTCCACCGCGTAATATAGGGATAGCAACATTAAAAACTATCAGAGAGAAGGGAGCGCTAATCGGTCTAAAAATTTCCGATTTTCTTAATTTTAAAAACTATTGTTTTAAAGAACCGTTTAGCAATCTTATTAGCAAACATGACAATGGCAGAATAATTGTGATTGATACCGAAACTACTGGCACCAACGTTCTTAAAGATGAGATTATCCAAATATACGCTGTTGAAATTATAAATGGCAAACCTGAAAGAGATTTTTGTTATTATTTAAAAAATACTATTTCAGTAGGTAATTCCGAGGAAGTGCATGGCTTAACAGACGAATTTTTAAAACATAATGGCAAAGATCCTGCAGGAGTTTTATCAAAACTAAAGCAGTTTATCGGCAATGATATAGTTGTTGGTCATAATATTATATTTGATGTTTCAATGATTATTGAAAATGCCAAACGACATAAAATTGAATTTGGTTTTCAAGAATACTATGACACATTGGATTTATCAAAACGATTTATACCTGCGGAAAATTATAAATTAAACACACTGGCCACAATGCTTAATTTAACAACAGCTACCCACGATGCTCAAGATGATGTTAAAGCGACTGTCGGATTATTGCAGGTGTTGATAGAGCGTCTTAAAAAACATCAAAGCAATAGGATAGCGCTTTTTAAAGAATTTTCAAAAAAATTTATTCAGTTAAGCAATTTAATTAGCTCTTGGGAAAATTTTGTAAAAGAAAAACGCCCAGATGAAGCGCTATGCTATATTTGGGAAAACTCTGGCCTTAAGGGTTATTACGAGAATGATAAAAATAAAGAAAAAAGGTTTAAATCAATTAAAACTCTTATTCAGGTTTTCAAAGAAAAAGATAATCAAGAACGGTCGGCTGATATTGTTATGAGAGAATTAATTCATTACGCTTCGTTAGTAAGAGATATTAATTTTCTTGGCTTAGATCAAGGTAAAATTCCAATTGTCACAGTACACCAAGTCAAGGGTTTAGAATTTGATTATGTTTTTATAGCAGGCATGAATGAATTTAAATTTCCCATATTCAAAGCCTCTAATCTTGAAGAAGAAAAACGGTTATTTTATGTTGCAATGACCCGCGCTTGCAAGAAAATATTTATTTCTTACAGCAACTTTGATAAATACAACAGACCAATGAACCGCAGTCCATTTATTAGTTATATTGATCAAAAGTATATTGATGCAATAGATTAAATCTGAATTTGCTATTTTTATTTTTAATGGGTAGAATGAATTTATGGTTAATTAAAAGAGGGTCTTCTCCCAAACGTGTGGGTAAATATTCAAATAATTTGGAGTTAAATCTTTTTTAGCATGCAAGTAAGTACTTTAAGTTTCAGATATTCTTCATCTTTCAGCTCATAAGCTCGATGTTGGAAAACTCTGATTTTGTTGTTAAGCCCCTCTACAAATCTAAGCGATACTTTGTTTTCCGGTTTTGAATAAGCCGCTATGCCATCCCAGTGCCGTTCAATCAATTTTATAAATTTTTCATAAGGCTCAAGTTTTTGCCATTTCAATGAATTTTTCCAGTTATTAAAGAATTTTCTTGCCCAGCCCTCTGTCTGATAGTTCCACAATTGTCCAAATGATTCTTTGAGCAGATAAGCCGTGTTTAATCGTTTGTTAGCTACAAGCAATTTATTTAAAGAAGTTTTTCCGTCTGATGTAAGGTTTTCTCTATTAGACAATAATATATATTTTTGCCCTTTGATATATTTTCTGTTCTTGCCTGACAATCTGGCATATTCCTGTTTCCGTATTTTGTTCAAAACGCATCGCCTAAATGTTTTATAACATGAAATTTGTCATATAATATAGCTACTTGCGGAATGTTTTTCTTGGCTGACTTTTCAAACGGTTTCCACATATCCATAACTGCTAATCCGATGTTTTTACTGGCTTTTTCCTCAATATATTGGTAAAATTTGTCCATACTTTCCTCTGATCTGTCCTTGCCCCCGAACCAAATGGAAATATGTTTTTTCAAATCGCTTACCACTATCCGATATCTGTTCATACTAGGGTAAATATCTGCGTCAATCTGCTTATAAGATGGTGGAAAGCAGATAAACCCCATTAGATATGCAATTATCTAATGGGGTAAACGTAGATAACAACGCAGATGGATGCAGATAAAAATGTCGAGACCTATTTTGTTCAAGCCCCTAAATAAATAGCAATATGAAATTAAATCAAAAACAAATACAACACATAGCTAATCTTGCGCGATTGGAATTGACAGAAGAAGAATTAAAAAAATACAGCAATCAGTTGTCAGATATTTTAAGTTACATTAATCAGTTAAAAGAAGCGGACACTACTAATGTTGAGCCAACAGCGCAAGTCACAGGCATGGAAAATATTTTTAGAGAAGATACAGTTGAAGAATGGGACAAAGATGAAATTGAAGTTGCGTTAGAGCAGGCAGGGGAATTGGAAGACGGGCAAGTTAAGGTTGGGAGAGTACTCGCGTAACGCATAACGTGGAACGCATAACGAGGTGCCTGTTAAACCGCACAATGCATTGTCATCTGGGTGTTCTCGCTGTAGTCTCCAGCATGGACTCCAGCGCTTGAAAAGAAATTTAAAATATTTAGACTATTCAGCAGTAAAATATGGAATAGTCTGACTTTTTAATATTTCACTATTGAATAGTCGTAATTTTTATTTAATTTTATGAAAAAGAAAAAAGCAACAAAAAAAGACAAAGAATTTGTTTTTAAAATTACTTTGGATTTAGACAGTCCAATGATGTGGTCTGGGAAAATTAATCCAAAAATCAGAAAATCTAAAAAAGCAGTATGGCGAGAAGTGGCCATGCTGTCTAATCAAACACTTTATGGCTTTGCTGAATCTATTATAGACATTTTAGATTTTTCTTTTGATCATTGTTTTGGATTTTTTAGCAATCTTAGTGAAAGATCAATGTATGATTCAAAAGAAATTTATGAACTTTTTACTGATTTAAAAGACGAGGGCGTAGAATACACCCCAAACGCAAAAGGCGTTAAAAAAGTAAAAATTTCTCAAGTCTTTAAACAAATTGGCAAGAAAATGCTTTTTTATTTTGACTACGGAGATTCTTGGAGTTTCCTTGTTGAGCTAAAAGAAATTAAAACGTCTGATTTAAAAAAGACCTACCCTTATCTTTTAGCCAGCCAAGGTAAAAATCCAGAACAATATCCTTTATTTGAAGAAGAAGAATAAGTGAAGTTAAATTTATTCTACTTTGGAAATGGTTGTTGGAGAAATAAAAATGGGATCAGTTGACATGAACCAATCCCATTAAATCATTTTAATAATTACATGGCTACTCTAATGGGTAGCCATTTTCGGCAAAGTAAGCGCAAAGTGCTTCTAAGTGGTTAAAACCACTATACATCGAAGGCCTTATTATTTGTTCTTCCTTTTAAATTGTGCAAAGATCATTGACATTGTTGTCAATAATTTATACTATCAGAATATATGCAAAAAAGTTAATAGCTTGTTTTAAAAATTTATAAGTGCCTAATACTACTTGACATTTTTATGGCAAAAATGTAAGATAGGAATATATGGTAATTTATCCACGAAAAATTTTGAATAGCATTAAAAAACAAATAAATTCAAAAGAAATAATTGTTTTAACAGGAATAAGGCGATCAGGAAAAACAACGCTTTATAGAATGCTTTTTAATTCCTTAAAAACAGATAACAAGGTTTTTTTGGATATGGAAAATCCAATTGAACAAAAAATTTTTGAAGAAACAGATTATAACAATATACTTTTTAATTTATCAGAATTTAATATTAATCCCAAAAAAAAGCTATATATTTTTCTTGATGAAATTCAGGCAATGCCAAGCGCGATAAAAGCGATTAAATATCTTTATGACCACTACAACATTAAATTTTTTCTTACTGGTTCAAGCAGTTTTTATCTAAAAAATCTTTTTCCTGAAAGTTTGTCAGGCAGAAAATTTGTGTTTGAAATTTTCCCGCTTGATTTTGAAGAATTTTTAATATTTAAAAATCAAGTTCATAAATTTGCTAAAACTTTTACGCAAAAAGATAAACAAAAAAATTTAATTGCTTATGAAAAAACAAAAAAATTATACGAAGAATACATGCAATACGGCGGATTTCCAAGTGTTGTTTTAAGCGCGACAAATGAGCAGAAAAAATTAAGATTAAATGACATTTTTAAATCTTATTTTGAAAAAGACGTTAAAATGCTGGCAGACTTTAGGCAAATAAACGCTTTTAGGGACTTAATCCTGCTTTTAATGCAACGCGTTGGCTCAAAAATTGAGATTAGCAAACTATCAGTGGAAATTGGCGTTTCCAGAGAGACTGTTTATTCATTCTTGTCATTTTTAGAAGCAACTTATTTCGCGTATTTTATGCGCCCATTTTCAAAAAATGTTGACAAGGAAGTAAGTGGCTCCAGAAAAGTGTATTTGTGTGATAATGGGTTTATAAATAATTTTGCGAAAATTTCATCAGACGCGCTATTTGAAAATTCTGTTTTTCTGAATTTAAAAAAATATGGCAAGCTTAATTATTATGAAAAAAGAAGCAGAGGGAAAATAGATTTTATTCTTAATAATAAAATAGTATTTGAGATAAAAACAAAAGGCGCGGATTTTGATATTAAAAAATTAAAAAAAATTGCTGGGTCAATTGGAATAAAACAATGCTATTTATTAACAAAGGAGTTTGACAAAAAAGATAATTTTATTCCTGCTGTTGAAGTTTAGAGTTTGATGCGTTTGATTTATATTATTTTTTGTTATAAAATACAACTAACTTATAACAAAGCTTGTATTAACTTAGCACATAGTTATGTTTAAAAGACGAATTAATAATTATTTAATTGATTGGAAAAAGAAAAAACAAAGGAAGCCATTGATTTTAAGAGGAGCTCGGCAGGTTGGCAAAACTTCTGCTGTTTTGGTTTTTGCTAAAGAAAATTTTGAAAATTTAGTGCATATTAATTTAGAAAAACCAGAACATTTAAGGCTTTTTAGAGAAGATATTAGTTTAAAAGATTTTGAAAATATCATACAAATAAAATTCAAGCAAAAAATTATTCCGGGCAAGACGTTGTTGTTTATTGATGAAATTCAAAATTCTCTGCCTCTAATTAATCTTCTGAGATTTTTTTATGAAGAAAATCCTAAGCTCCATGTAATCGGAGCAGGATCTTTATTAGAGGCGAAAATTCAGCAAAGCGGATTTTCTTTGCCAGTAGGCAGAATAGAATTTGCGTGGCTGTACCCTTTGGATTTTTTTGAATATTTAGAAGCAATGAAAGAAAAAGAAATTTTGGAATATTTGCAAACCATTTCTTTAAAAGAAAAAATTCCAACAGCATTGCATCAAGTCGCTTTAAAGCTTTTTTATGAATATGCAATGATTGGCGGGATGCCTGAGATCGTTAAGATATTTTCAGAAACAAAAAATTTTCAAGAATTAAAAAATATTTATTCCTCTCTTTTTACTTCTTATTCAGAAGATGTTTATAAATACTCCTCTTCAGCTAAAACAAAGTATATAAATTATGTTATTGAACAAGCGCCTCTTTATGCGGGATCTTCCATCACTTATGAAAAATTCGGAGACTCTAATTTTAGAAGCAGAGAAATGACAGAAGCATTTGATCTTTTAGAAAAAGTAATGTTGGTTCATCAGGTGCATGGAACAAAATCTTTAAATTTGCCTTTAGTTTATCAGAAGAAAAAAGCGCCTAAGCTGATTTTTTTAGATGTTGGTTTAGTTAATTATCAAATGGGGATACAAGATAAATTTTTTAACCTCAAGGATTTAAATGAATTTTATCGTGGCAAAATCGCTGAACAAATTGTGGGGCAAAATTTATTTTCTCTTTTTATAAATCATCCCGCTAAAATTTTTTATTGGTATAAAGATAAACCTCAAAGCATAGCTGAAGTTGATTTTTGTATGATTCATCATGGACAAATTTTAGGCATTGAAGTAAAATCAGGAACAACAGGCAGGCTAAAATCTCTTTTTGAATTTATTAAAATGACTAATTCCAAAAAAGCAATCAGAATTTATAGCGGGGAATTTTTGCAGGAAAAAATGAATACTGCAAACGCTAATTTTACTTTAACGTCTTTACCTTTTTATTTTTTACCAAGAATTTTGGAAATCTAATTATGCAAAAAAGTCAAGAACTAAACAAATTAACAATAAAACAAGCTGGCGAAAAATTAAATAAAAAAGAAATAAGCTCGGTTGAATTAACTAAAGCATGTTTAGCGCGTATTAAAGAAGTTGATGATAAAATTCATGCTTGTTTAACTGTGTGTGAAGAACAGGCATTGCAAGAAGCAAAAAAAGCTGATGAACGTAGAGCTAAAGGTGAAAGAGGGGAGTTACTTGGAATTCCGTATTTAGTAAAAGACAATATAATGACTAAAAATATTAGAACAACAGCTGGGTCAAAAATTTTGGAAAATTATATTGCGCCTTATAACGCAACGATTATTAAAAAATTAAAACAAGCAGGAGCAGTGCTTTTAGGAAAAACAAATTTAGATGAGTTTGGACATGGAGCTTCTACGGAAAATAGCGCTTTTGGACCAACTCACAATCCGCATGATTTGGAAAGAGTGGCTGGCGGATCATCTGGCGGATCAGCCGCCGCAGTTGCGACAGATATGTGTATTTTTGCTTTAGGCACTGATACTGGCGGTTCAATAAGATGTCCGGCAAGTTTTTGTGGCGTTGTTGGTTTAAAACCAAGTTATGGCAGATGTTCAAGATTTGGCTTAATGTCAATGACATCTTCAACAGATGTTCCCGGCGCGCTTACAAAAACCGTGGAAGACGCGGAAATTGTTTTTAATGCTATTAAAGGTGGTGATGAGAAAGATGCAACAGTTGCGAGGGAAGACATCCGATGTCCAAAAACAGTCCCGCCCCAATTTTCTTCGCTATGCGAAGAAAATTGGGGCGGGACTGTTTTTGGACATCGGATGTCTCAAAATTTACGAATTGGAATACCTAAAGAATATTTTGGAGAGGGGATTGATAAAGATGTTTTAGAAGTTATAAATAAAGCTATTAAAAAATTTGAAAAATTAGGCGCTGAAATTGTGCCGATCAGTTTGCCACACACAAAATACGCCGTTCCTGTTTATTATATAATTACTCCATCAGAAATTAGTTCTAATTTAGCCCGTTTTGACGGCATTAGATTTGGATTTTCAGATGGACAAGTAAAAGATTTAAAAAATATTTATTTAAAAAACAGAAATGTGTTTGGTCCAGAAGCAAAGCGTAGAATAATGCTTGGCACTTATGTTTTAAGCGCAGGTTATTATGACGCTTATTATTTGCAGGCTCAAAAAGTTAGAACTAAAATTAAGCAAGAAATGGATAAGGCGTTGGAAAAAGTAGATGCTATTATTACTCCAACTCAGCCTGATGTCGCTTTTAAAATAGGGGAGCAATCAGACGATCCTTTAAAAATGTATTTAGAAGACATTTGCCTTTCTGCAGCGTCCTTAGCAGGCCTGCCAGCTATTTCAATCCCGTGCGGTTTTGTAAACAATTTACCTGTTGGAATGCAGTTGATTGGCAAAAGATTTAATGAAGAGATGTTGTTTGCAGTCGCGCAACTCATAACGTAAAATAAAGACAAGGATACAAGATACAAGGATACAAACAAATAACAAGATACAAATTTCAAAATCCAAAAGTCAATTTAATAACAGATATCAAAAAAATTAATTTGGAGTTTAGATTTTGTTTGATATTTGATTTTTGAAATTTGGAATTTATTTGTATCTTGTTTCTTGTATCTTGAGATTTGTTGAGACTCCTCGTAGTTCAATGGATAGAACACCAGCCTTCTAAGCTGGTTATGGGGGTTCGATTCCCTCCGGGGAGACAATGTTAGTTCATAAAGTTAAAAGTTATAAAGTTTATAAAGTCAAAATTAAATTCAATAAAATTAAATTCAACAAGATTGCTTAATTTCTTTATAACTTTATGAACTTTATAACTTTTAACTAAATGGTGACTATAGTTCAATGGCAGAGCACTAGGTTGTGGTTCTATCTACGAGGGTCCGATTCCAGTTGAGCGCACACTTTTCACAGTTGCAGGTCTGAAAATCCATCAGACTTTTTAATTGCCAAGAATACTTAAATCGTTTAAAATAAAATAAACCCCATTAAATATTGACTATCTAACGGGGTAAATCTATTCAAGGGTGGCTAATTATGGTGGCTATAGTTCAATGGTAGAACACTTGGTTGTGGTCCAAGATAAGAGGGTCCGATTCCCTCTAGCCACCTTTGGATAGATTTGATTGGAATTAGTAAAAATTTAAGAGAAAACAGAATTACTGACTGACTTTGGTATAAAAGTATACCCCTAAATATTTAATTTAAATTTAGTTTGTTGAATTAAAGTAATTTGTTTTTCAAATTCCGAATATATTAATAATTGTTCTTTTTCAATATCCCATTCAACAAAAACAAATTGGTGATTATATTTTTCTGGTAAATAAACTATCTCATTCAGAATTGTAATAAAAGATGTTATTTCTTTATAAGCCCTAAATCATATAAACTATGAAAATTAAAACATTAAAAAATTCCAAAGCGAGATTATGTGAAATAAAAACTAATCATGGAACAATAAAAACACCGTTTTTTATGCCTGACGCTACAAGGGGCTTTGTAAAATTAGTTGATAATAGCATGTTAAATAAAATAAATATTCAAGCAATGGTTGTAAACACTTTACACCTATATCTTAGACCCGGCATAAAAGTCATAAAAAAAGCAGGCGGAATACATAATTTTATAAACTGGGACAAACCATTATTGTCTGACAGTGGCGGATTTCAGGTATTTTCTTTAATCCATAAAAATACTGGATTAGGAAAAATAAGCGACAAAGGAGTTGTTTTCAAATCTCCATTAGATGGATCCGCGCATGAATTAACTCCGGAAAAAGCCATTCAAATTCAATTTGATCTAGGAACAGATATGATAGTTTGTTTAGACGATTGCCCTCCTAATGGATTTAAAAGAAAGGATTTGGAAAGATCCGTTGAACGCACTATTTTATGGGCAAAAAGATGTCGTAAAGAATATGACAAACAAGCAATGAGCAGACAACAAAAGCCATTATTTTTTGCAGTTATTCAAGGCGGGATGGAATTGGATTTAAGAAAAAAATGCGTTGAAGAATTGATAGCTATTGGTTTTGATGGATATGGTTTTGGCGGAATGCCTGTTGACAAGCATGGAAATTTTTTAAAAGAAGTGTTAGAATTTACAGTAGACTTAATTCCTGAAAATAGCATCCGTTTCGCGCTTGGAATTGGCGCCCCGCAGGATATTATGGAATGCTTTAAAATGGGATGGGATATTTTTGATTGCGTTATTCCAACCAGGGAAGCAAGACACGGAAAATTTTTTCTTTTTCAAAGAAAAAAAATTTTCAATTTTCAATTTTCAATTTTCAAAAAAATTCAAAATTCCAAATTCAAAATTCCAAATTCTCAATCTTTTTATAATGCTTTAAATATTAACAACGCAAAATTTTCTAATGACTTTACAGCAATTAATAAATATAGTAAATTATTAGAATTGCAGCAACATTCTAAAGCTTATTTGCATTATTTGTTAAAATTAAAAGATCCTGTTGGTCAAAGAATGGCAAGTATAAATAATTTAGAATTTTATATGGAATTAATGAAACTCATAACGCATAGCGTGGAACGCGCAACGCGTAACGCGTAACAAAATTAATTACGTTATGTGGCGTTATGCGAAGAGCGTTATGCGTTCCACACTATGCGTTATGCGAGTTGGACGATTAGCTCAGTTGGCTAGAGCATCTCGTTTACACCGAGAGGGTCGTAGGTTCGAGTCCTACATCGTCCACCAAATTGAATTTGAAGCGGTAGCCGCCTCGCCCTCGCCTGCGGCTCGGGCTTCGGCGGGCAGTTTTGCGAGGAATTGCCAAGGTTTTTTGAAATCAATTTCCAATTTTCCCGCCGCAAGGCGGCGGTTCGAGCCGATTTTTTTGAGAAAATTTTTCATCTCCGAAAAATTTTCTTGCAAAGCGAGATTTTTGGCTTGGTTGGCCTCAATAATCCAGTTTCTCGTGAGTTCGAGCCAATGATTTCCTTTTCGCTCAAAATCGGATAATTTTTCCTCTTTTGTTTTCTTTTCCGCCATTAAGGCGTTTTTTGTTTGCTGAAATTCCGCCAGTTCCAACGTTTCGGCAAGGTAAGCGTCGGTTAGCCGTTCCAGTTTCGCCTTAATGGCGGAAATTTCTTTTTTGAGATTTTGAGCGAAAAGGTCTGATGTTTGGCGGTTCTCGTTTTCCCACATTTTCAGTTTATCCAAATATCTTTCCCGCCAAACATCGGGCAAAGAAACTTTTTGACAATGCTCTTTTACCTGTTCGGCAAAATGTTCTTCCCGCAAAAAGCGGTGTTGCGAGCATTTTTGAATTTTGCTTTTTCGGGTGCAAAAGTAATAAACATATTCTCTGCCGCTCTTTTTAATTTTTCTGTCCGCCGTTACGCAATATCCGCACTCGCCGCACCTCGCAAAATTCAAAAATAAAAATTCTTTTTTCTCTTTTCGCTTTTTGCGGGGCTTGCCGTTGTCTTTCAACGCTTGCTGGATTTGGTCAAAAAGTTTCTTTGCAATCATTGGCCTATGGCTTCCTTGATGAAGTTCGCCACGATATTGAAAATGTCCGTAATAAAAGGGATTTTTCAAAATATGTTCAATGCTGGAAAGGTGCAAGGGTTTGCCTGTTTTGCCAACCAAGCCAAGAGAAAACATTTTGCTTTGAATTTTAGTTAAAGTGTATTCGCCAGTGGCAAAAGCCCGCAAAATTTCTTTAACTTTGTTAAAAGTTTTCTTGTCGGGTTCAATAGTTCTTAATCTCGGCTCGTTGAAATATCCGAGAGGGGCTTTTGCCGAGAGTTCGCCACGGCGTATCTTTTGGCGAATACCACGCAAAATGTTTTCTCGTAAATTGTCGGTGTAATACTTTGCTTGTCCAAAAGCGACGCTCAACATAAATTTTCCCTGCGGCGTCGCTTCAAACCAAAATGTCGGGAATTTTAGCGATCTGATTTTTAAAGTGTCCACTAAGTAAATCACTCGTCCGCCGTCAACGCTGTTTCTCGCCAATCTGTCGGGGTTCCACGCTAAAATTCCCTCGGCGTTTCCTTTTTCAATTTCCGAAAGCATTTGATTAAATATTTCTCGGCCCGGCTCTTTGGCGGTTTTGCTCTCGGTATATTCTCGGACGATAAAAAGTCCGTTTTGCTTAGCAAACTCTCTTAATTCGGCAAGCTGGGCTTCTATGCTCAAAACTTGTCTTTCCTCGTCCTCGCTTGATTTTCGGCAATAGATGAAATATTTAATCATAAAATTATTTGTTTAATTGTAATTGAAAAAGAAAACGCCACACCGACAATTTAATAAAATCTCGCTTTGCTTTTCGCCGAAGGCGAAAGAAAAAAATCGGCTCATTGCCCTTCGGGCAATACGAATTTCATTCGTGAACCGCCGCCTTGCGGCGGGAAAATTGGAAATTGATTTCAAAAAACCTTGGTAATTCCTCGCAAAACTGCCCGCCGAAGCCCGAGCCGCAGGCGAGGGCGAGGCGGCTACCGCTTCAAATTCAATTTGGTGGTGTTTGTTGGACGAAATCCGAACCCATTTTGAGCAAAATCCAGAGGATTTTGCGGATTGAATCCCGCCCAACGTTTCCGCCCGCCTCCGCTCCGCTTCGGCGAGCAAAACAGAAAAATTTTCTCTACATTTTTTTATTCGCGCGCCCCC
>JAHJJO010000043.1 GCA_018822835.1 Patescibacteria group bacterium | reverse complement strand
TAACATTATTAATTAAACAATGAAGTATTATGACACAAATTGTTAAGGTAGGACATTTCTACTTGGCTACACTAGGACATTATCATGTGGCTGCGACAGCATATTTCTAAAAATTGACAAAAATTTAAATATATTATAATGCATCAACACACTAAACTCTGCTGGATACTTGCTGTCCCACAGGGTAAATCTAAGATATTTTTGATCTCTTGTGTTTGTTTTATTTTCGGCATAATTATCGCATCATTTCTGCCTGTTAAATATTTAACAAACAATATTCAATGGTTCATAGGAATGATAGCGTGCGTTGTGTTGTTGGTTTTATGTTGGAATACTAAAAATAAAAATAGCAACAAAAATCAGGCTTCTAAAATTCACGAAGCATGGCCTTTGTTTCTATTTTTATTTTTAGTATTTTTTGGAATATGGCGATGCGCGATTGCCATGCCAACTGAAACGCCTGATAAAATTTGGCATTATAATGGACAAAAAATCGTAATACATGGTAATATTTGCAAAGAACTGGATATTCGTAAAAATAATCAACAATTAACAATTTGCGTAAACAAAATTAATGACAGCAATTTTAATGTCACGGGAAAAGTGCTTGCCATAACTAATTTGTATCCCATTTATAATTATAATGAAAAAATAAAAGCTGTTTGCGATTTGGAAGCTCCACAAAAATTTAAAGACTTTGCTTATGATAAATATTTAGCAAGATATGATATTTATTCAGTTTGTTATTACCCTGAAATACGCCAAGAGACGCCAAACCAATACACCAAAAATCGTCAAAATTTAAAATCTGTATTTTATCAAAATATTTTTAGTTTTAAAAATAAGCTGCATGAATTAATTAATTTTGGATTAACTGAACCAGAAGCAAGTTTGGCAAGCGCGATTACATTGGGTTATAAAAAAAACATTCCTGATGATTTGCGCGCAAAATTCGCGCAAACAGGACTTAGCCATATAATGGCTATTTCAGGAATGCATATTAGTATTTTGGTTGCTGTTATTTTTGGTTTTCTTATAAACATTGGTCTTCGTCGAAAAGTCGCTTTTTGGTTTGTGATTTTATTTTTATTTTGTTACATTATTTTAATCGGGCTGCCAGCATCTGCTATGCGAGCGGGATTAATGGGATTTTTGGTTTTATTTGCAATATATTCCGGCAGATTTAGCAAGCCAATTAATTTATTAATATTCACTGCCGCATTTTTGCTTTTAATCAATCCTAAATTATTACTTAATGATATTGGATTTCAATTATCATTTTTAGCTGTCCTGGGCATTATTTGGTTTTATCCTGTTTTTAATAATCTTATTACAAAAAACCTCCTGAAGGATTTAAATCCCAAAGGAGGCTTAATAAAGACTTTAATAACTTTAATTAGTGTCACTCTTTCAGCTCAAATTTTAATTCTGCCGATTATAGCTTATAATTTTTCTCAAATTTCATTAATATCGCCAATAAGCAATCTATTAATTTTGTGGATATTGCCGTTTTTGATGATAGCAATTTTAATCGCGTTAATTTTAGGCCTAATCTTGCCAAGCTTTGCTTTTTTGTTTTTCTTTCCAGCTGGAATTTTATTAAAGTATGTTATAATCATAGTAAATTATTTAGCGCAAATTCCTTACTCTTATATTGAAGTGAATTATTTATGGCATGGCTGGCTAATGTTATATTGTTTTTTTGTTTTTTTGTTGCTCTGGAAACTGAATAGTAAGGTAGTACAAGAATAGTGTTATTGCGAGAGCGCTTGTCATTGCTTTATTGTTAAAAACGACACTACTCACTGCGACAGGAGTTGTTGTTTAAAATATATAAAAATTATGTTATTATATTTTTATATGGCAAGAGTAAATTTTTAAAATTGTGTTATAATAAATTTATGTCAAAACAAAAAATTTAAAGAACTTTATGAAGCCGAGCGGGAAGCTCAGCAAAAAATGGGAAGGTTGTTAATTCCTAATAGAAGAAAATATTCACGTTTTCTTTGGAAATTCAGAAAATATATAGATTTTTTGAATTGTATAGAAACAAAGCTTGGAAAAAGACAAAAATAAAAAAAGGGGTGTTGCCCGCGAGACGAACTCGCAAGTCTTATCCCCTTCATGATATTATTAATATAACAAATTATAAAAACTATGTCAAACAAAAACAACAAAAACAAAATTATTAAAGAATTGCAAGCTGAAAAAGAAGCGCTTCAACGCCAGCTCCAAAACATGGATGTTGGTTTTATTGCTTTCATCAAATCGCGAATCAAAAAGTTTCTTAATTGTTTTAAAATTAAAAATTTAGATTTATTTAAAAATTACAAAATTACAAAATTAAAAATTGTCCTCCCTTC
>JAHJJO010000042.1 GCA_018822835.1 Patescibacteria group bacterium | reverse complement strand
GCGTAATATTTTTTAAATCAAAAGAATACAAAAAAATAATATATATGTTCTTTATTATTTTTGGCGCTATAAGCAATTTAACAGATCGTTTAGAATATGGATATGTTATTGACTATTTTTCTTTAAAACATTTTACTATATTTAATTTAGCAGATGTTATGATTGTCATAGGAGTTTTTTGTTTAATTAAAAAAATAACGGTTCTGTTTTATGCTAAACAAAACCGCCATTAAAATGTTCCTCTTAAATTTATTGTTACCGTTCCTTTCCCATATATTTTATTGGAAATATCAACAATAGTTTTTTTAATATTATTAAATAATCCATCTTTTAGTAATTTTTCCTCATCCTCCTCTGTTGTTTTAATCCCTACATATCTTCCATTTGCAAGCACTATTACGCATATTTTTTTAGGCTCAATTAATTCTGTAATAATGCTGAGAATTATTTTCTGAAATTTTTCTTTTTTTTCTTTAGCTTCTTGATTCATTGCACCCTCCTTTTTATTGAATGAGACTCCCGAAGATTTTTAAAAGCTTCGGGAGTCTTAGAGTTCGCTGGTGACTTTTTCGAAATGATAGCCCATGATGGCGAGGCGAACTGCTTCTGGAAAAAACCTGGGGTAATCTTTAGCTACTTTAAATAGAAATCGCAGGTAAGCCGGACCCTGCCTGGAGAAAAGCTGTCGTTTAATTGACCTTATTAAAGCCATCAATTCGGTTTTGCCAATGCCTCGCACATTATTTCCGGTTGGTTTCAGGTGTTTTATCATGGTCAGGCAGCGCTCGAAATAATTTTTCAGGCCTGGATCGTAAAGTGTAGCCAACACATGTTTATATCCGTCAATAAGAGTTTGGCGATCCATCTCCGGTTCAAAATTTAATTCTATGCTGATATTGTTCCCGGTTGACTCTTCAAGCAACCGGTCTTCCCTTTGGAGACGATCATGTAAATCCGTGCCCTTCAAGGCGGTTAAGATGCCGACCATTGCCATTGAAATGCCAGCTTCTTGGATAAATTGAATTAGGGCATCAAAAACATCTTCACGATCGCCATCCAGGCCTAAAACAAACCCAGCAGATACTTCTAGCCCTTTCTCTTGTATTTTACGAACTGCATTAAAAAGATAGTTTTCTGCTCCTTTCTTTATATTTTGATGTTTCTTCGTTTTTAACAAGGCTTCTGAATTTGTTGTTTCAATCCCTAAAAAAACCATATTAAAACTCGCGTCAACCATGGCATTCATTAATGGTTCCATTTCAGCCAAGTTCACGCTTGCTTCTGTGTACAGAGCAAAGGGATAGTTTCTCTCTTTCTGCCAGTTTGCTATTTCAGGTAGCAGGCGCATGGTCTTTTTTTTGTTTCCAATAAAGTTATCGTCAACAAAAAATAGAGGTCCTCGCCAGCCAAGATCATATAAGAGATCAAGCTCGACCAAAACTTGTTTGTTTGTTTTTGTGCGGGGGTTTCGGCCAAACAGCTTGGTGATGTCACAAAATTCACAGTTGAAAGGGCAGCCGCGAGACCATTGAATAGCCATAGAGGCGTAATCACGCATATCAATAAGGTCATAGCGAGGTAGCGGAGTTTTCGTAATGTCTGGTCTTGTTAATGCGCGATAAACATGTTTAGCTACGCCATTTTTTAGGTCATTTAAAAACTCCTCTAAAATGTCCTCAACTTCTCCTAACAGAAAGTAATCCACGCCCTTGATTTCGTCGTAAAATGAAGTCGGATGAGGGCCGCCGGCAACAACAGGAACTTTTACCTGATTACATCGGTCAATAACCTCCTTAAGTGAATCCTTTTGGACAATCATGGTTGAGGTAAAAACAATATCCGCCCAATTCAAATCTGCGTCAGTCAATGGCGTGATATTCATATCAACTATTCTGAGTCGGAATTCTTCAGAAAACATCCCTGCCACGGTCAATAACCCCAACGGCGGCATAGGAGATCTCTTCCCGACAAAATCCAAAGCATGTTCCAAACTCCAATAGGAAGTAGGGGATTCTGGATAGACCAAAAGGGCATTAGTCATTATTTTCACCTCCTTTTTTAATACTAATTTTTTGCTACTGAATTAAATACTGAATTAATTCAGTAGCAAATTTTTTTTAAAGAACTTTTCTACCGACCTTTAGGGCTCGTAAAGAAATAACCTCCCTAAGTTCGCCCAGATTTACCCCTCCCCAGTTGTTTCTTGAGAAATAACTGGGGAGGGGTTATGTCAGATTTGTTTAAAAAAATTTGAAGGATATCCGAGATATATTGAAAAGTTTTTTAAACAAAGATGGCGTTCACCCCGTTAGATAATTTCATATCTAATGGGGTTCACCCCGTTAGATAATTTCATATCTAATGGGGTGAAGGTGGGATGAAGTTTGGGAAGTTATTTCTTTACGAGCCCTTAGGTCGGGTTTAAAGGCTTTAGCCTTTTATTTAACAAGCTAAAGCTCGGTAGAATTAATAATCCGTAATCCCAACTCTTTTAACTGTTTTTCGTTCACCTCGCTTGGAGCGTCCATCATTAAATCTCTGCCATCGCCTGTTTTAGGAAATGCCATAACATCGCGAATGCTTGATTTATTCATTAACACCATTAAAATTCTATCAAGCCCTGGAGCAATGCCTCCATGTGGAGGAACGCCATATTCAAAAGCGTGTAAAAAATGACTAAACTGTTTTTTCTTTTTCTCATCAAAACCAATAATATTAAAAATTTTCTCTTGCAATTCCCTATTATGAATTCTAATACTTCCTCCGCCTAGTTCATATCCATTTCCAATCATGTCATGTTGATATGATTTTGCTTTACCTGGATTTTTATCTAATAATTTAACATCTTCTTCGCGTGGAGAAGTAAACATATGATGAGAGGGCGCAAAATGACCGTTCTCTAATTCTTCTTCAAATAATGGAAAATTTAACACAAATGCCAAAGCAATAGAATTAGAATCTATTAAGTTAAGTATAGATCCTAATCTATTTCGCAAATGACCCAAGCTTTCACAAACTACTTTCTTTTTATCAGCGCCAAAAAATATAATATCACCAGTCTTTGCTTTTAACTGTTCAACAATTTTATACACCAAATCATATCCTAAAAATTTAGTAATTGGTGATTGAATTTTTGCATTTTGCATTTTGCATTTTGCATTTTGATTTATTTTAATATACGCAAGCCCTTTTGCTTCATGTTGTTTAACAAATTCTGTTAATTCATCAATCTGCGCTCGGCTAAATTCAGCCGCTCCAGTCGCACAAATTGCTCGCACAACACCGCCTTGTTTCACAGCATCTGCAAATATTTTAAAACCGCAATTTTCTACTAATTTTGAAACATCCTGTATTTCCAATCCAAAACGCAAATCAGGCTTGTCAAGTCCATATTTTAGCATTACATCATCATATTCAAGACGAAGCCATGGTTGAAATAATATTTTTTTCTCAGGAAAAATTTTTGTAATTGCTTTTGTAAACAAATCTTCTGTTAAATTTAAAATATCGTCTTGCTCCACAAAAGACATTTCCAAATCTAATTGTGTAAATTCCGCCTGCCTATCACCTCGCGTGTCTTCATCGCGAAAACATTTTGCAATCTGAAAATATTTATCAATATTACCAATCATTAATAGCTGTTTATATTGTTGAGGTGATTGTGGCAAAGCATAAAAATTTCCCGATTGCAATCGTGACGGCACTAAAAAATCCCGCGCTCCCTCAGGCGTGCTTTTGCTCAACATAGGCGTCTCCACTTCTGTAAAATTTAATTCAGCTAAATAATCTCTGATAAATTTAATAAATTCATGCCTTTTTATTATTGTTTCCATGGTATTTTTTCTTCGCAAATCAAGATAACGATATTTCATTCTTATTTCTTCACCTGCTTCTTTGCTTTTTTCTTCATCAATTTCAAAAGGCGGAGTTTTTGACTGGTTTAATATATTTAATATTTCAACCTCCACCTCCACTTCACCAGTACTTAATTTTTTATTAATCATGTCTTCTGGCCGCGCGATAACCATGCCTTCAGCTTGTATTACCCACTCATTTCGTAATTTATCAGCTTCCTGCCATGCTTGCTTATTTTTATCAGGATCAAATTTTATTTGTGTTAATCCATATCTATCACGCAAATCAATAAAAATAAGCCCACCATGATCTCTGCGACGATGAACCCAACCGCATAATTTCACGGTTTTTTTAATATGATTTTTATTTAATTGTCCACAAGTGTGTGTTCTCAACATAAAACGCATAACGTGGAACGCATAACGTTAAATTAAAGTTACTCTTTTTATTTTTTCTTTTCCATAATTTTGAAAATTAGAATTTGAAAATTTACCCTATTAAATTCGCTTTGCGATTATTTAACAGGGTTCACCCCGTTAAATAATTTTGTCTCTGACAAAATTCCTGTTCCACAGGATTTAACAGGGTTCACCCCGTTAAATAATTTTGTCTCTG
>JAHJJO010000041.1 GCA_018822835.1 Patescibacteria group bacterium | reverse complement strand
ATATTAATAAATTTAATGAAGTTATAAATAAAATAGACATTAAAACATATCCACGGGAATGGAAAATAAGGTAGCCTAAATTAATCGCTTTATATAATTTTGAACTTTATATTCTTGAATTTGATTTTTATTTTTTTCTGAAAGCATTTTTATTTTCTGATAATTTTTTACAACATATTTTATTTGGCGAGTTAAATCGTTTTCGTTGCCTGGTTCAAAAAGCATGCCTCCAAATTTATGAATTAATTCAGGTATTCCGCCAATTCTTGAAGCTATAATAGGTAGTCCCGTTGCTACTGCTTCATAAATTACAGTTGGTGAATTTTCATAACATAAAGAAGGAACAATTAGGCAGTTTGATGAATGCATTAATTTTAGAATTTCTACACCACTCTTTTTGCCTAAAACTGTGATAAATTTATTACCAGCCGCCAATTCAGCGGCTGTTTTTAATTGCGAACCAGGACCAACTATATTAAGATGATATTTCTGAAGCGCGTTAAAGACTTTTATTAAAAATAAAATCCCTTTATGTTCTTCAATCTGACCAACGTAAAGAAAGTGGAAATTGGTAGCGGTAGCAGAAGAAATAGAAGCAGACAGACATCGGATGTCTAAAATCCCCGACATCCGATGTCTGTCTGCTTCTATTTCTACCGGATTAGGTAAAATAATTCGTTTTGAGTTTTTAAAAAATCCATTATCAACATGAATTTTCATCAGCCATTCTGATGGAGAAATTACTGTTTGGACGCAATTAAAAAGTTTTTTGCAAATATTAAAATATATTTTAGTGGCTAAATTGTTTAATAGTTTTTCTTTATTATAAAACATTAGACCAGAGGGATGTAAAAGTTGAATGTCATGCAAAGTATGAATATGCTTAATTTTTAATCTTTTTATTAGCAGCGGAGTTAAAAAACCAATTCCTTTTAAGGTGTGCGTTATTGCAACATCTGGTTTTTCCTTTTTTAAAATAGCTTTAATTTTAAAATAATTAATAATATCAAACATGTCTATCAAGTGCCAAAATAATCGTAAAAATTTTGGAATTTTATTAAGATAATGGTATGAAGAATTTATATAGTAAATTTTAATTGGATTGGATTTTGTGTTTCGTGTTGTGTGTTGCGTGTTGTGTGTTGTGTGTTTCGTGTTATGTGTTACATGTTGCGTGCTTCGCGGTTTTGTTGCAATAATAAAAACTTTATGGCCGGCTTTTTTTAATCCATGGGCAATAATTTCTGTAACCGTTTCTGCCCCTCCGCGATTGTATGGCCTGTATAAATTAATAATTAAACAAACCTTTTTAGCATTTGAGTTTTTAAACATACTAACATCAATAAATAATCAAATTTTAAATGATCATTTAAAATTTGATTATTTACCCTGTTAAATAATTTTGACCATCCTCAGTTTTTAACTTAGAAAACTGGGGATGGTCAAAATTCCTGCTCTGCAGGATTTAACAGGGTGAATTGATCATTGAAAATTGAGAGTTGAGAGTTTTTCAAAGCATTATTGTTCTTTCCATGATATTGAATCGTATTCTCCGCTTGTTGGAAATCCTGGTGGCGGAGAATATTTAGTGTCATTATCATAAATTGAATTTGTTGTTCTGTAGCCATCAACTACAGCGCCTGATCCAGAAACCCATGACCATGTCCAAATTTTATTTGTTATAATTCCTCCATACACCACTATGCTGTTTTTAATCGATCTAGGTGAATAATAATTTCGAAATACTCTACCTTTTTGCGCGAGAAGAAAGCCGTCTATTTGCAAATCAGTTGGCGCGTGTTTTGGAACTTTAACATTTTTTTGCGCAATCAATCCAAGGATATGATCTCCGTTGCGCGAAACATAATTAATGTTATTATTAATAATTATACTTGTATTTTTACTTGGAACATCAGGAAATCTAGCGCTTGCCACTGTAATTCGTCCATTGATTTCTCCCTCTACCCATAAATTATCTTCAACAAATATCAAGCCATTTGACGGCATTCCGTAAGTTCCAATTTCTGTTTCATTGTCTATTTGTTCAGCTTCTTTAGTCAATTTAGTCCAATCATCATTAAGCTGCCAAATAGCAGATTGCAGTTTTGTTACTTCATAGATCGTGTAAGAGCCATTGTTATAAAAAATTATATGGTATCCTTTTTTATTTGATTTGGGATAATAATGGCCATTGACATAAGCATCGTTTTTTATAGTAGCCAAATCCATAGAAATCAAATTAAAATCTACAGCAGAAACAGGAAATTTCCATAAATTAAAATTTGGACCTGTTCCCCAAATTCCAGGTTTTTCTTCATTATCACATCCATGACCCGAGGTGCAGATATAAGTTTCTTTTGCAGAAGTCATTTCCGCGTTATTAGTGCCGTCCATTCTGATTCCGCCATTAGCATGAAATGGACCAGAGGCATTTTCTTCAGGTCCAAGCCAAATATCAGAGTTGGTTAAAAAAGAATATTGAGTTAAAGAAGGTTTGCCGTATTTTATTTGAATTTTTCTGGTGGCGTTCGCAGATATGTTGGAATATCCTTTAGATGTTATTTCAACAACGGTTGTGCCTGTTGGCGGAGGAACAATATTTAAAGAAAATTGTCCAATCAATTTGCCATAAGCGTCATAATAATTATGTTCATAAGGTCCTGGCCCGCCTGTTCCATCTTGATAATCTTCCGGACTATGCGCTAAATGCCATTTATAATAATTTGCTCCTGCTTCGGCAATATGTATGGCGTAAATTTTTACTTTTTTTAATTTAAAAATTTTTGTTTGCGACATTACAACACTAATCAGGCTTATTCCAATTACAGCCAAAACAGAAGTGCTGATTAAAACTGTCATCATGATATTACCTTTTGCTCGCGTAACGCGTAACGCGTAACGCATAACGCGCGTTATAAAACACGAAATATAAGATGTATTCTGCATATTATTTAATGCGACATATCGAATAACGTTATGTGTTCCACGTTATGCGTTTAAAGATTGTCTTTCACATTTCTAATTTGTACATAAGATTCTAAATTATAATTTTCTGGTCGCCCGTTGTCTATTTTCATTTTTACTTTTATCATTTTAGTTTTTGTTAATATGGCTTGTGTTGGTAAAATATTATTATCTCCATCATAATAATAAAAAATAGGAGTGCTGGTGTTCATGATGTTTTTTGCTAAAATTGTAATTTCTTCATTTTCAGGCAAATATTCCAATGGCCAGCCTGTTGGATAAATAACGGCTTTTTTAAATTTTTCATTTTCTATAAAATATCTAATTTTGTCAGTTAATCCATCTTTATTTATGTCGCTGTAAAATATTAAAGTGTAATCAGACGCTAATGCAAAATTATTGCTTCCATCTTCTCCATTATCAGTATTGCGTATTTCTCTAACCATTGTTTCAACGCTGTTTTGAGCGTCTTCAACAGATTGGCTTTGCTTTAAAATAAATGGAAATAATTGCAATCCCTTAATATAAAAAGACATCCAAACAATTGTTATTGTAGAAAAAATTCCAATTACTATTATTAATTCAATTAAAGAAAAACCATGTTTATTTTTAAGCATAAAATTTAGTCCATAATAACCACTCAGCTACTTTTACAAAATGCGTGACAACAACGCTGTCATTGCGAGCGAAGCGAAGCAATCTTGTTTTTTTTAGCCTGATAAAATGAACTTTATAAACTAATAATATTTTAGCATATTTCTAAAAATTGACAAAAGCTGATAAAATTTATATAGCTTGAGTTACAAAATGTAACTCATCTGCGTAGATCTGCGTTGTCATCTGCGTTAATCTGCTTATATGCTGTGCTGATTAATGCGGATGTCAACGCAGACAAACGTAAAAAATAGTATTTTATAACTTAAAGCATTATAATGCATCAACACACTAAACCCTGCTGGATACTTGCTGTCCCACAGGGTAAATCTAAGATATTTTTGATCTCTTGT
>JAHJJO010000040.1 GCA_018822835.1 Patescibacteria group bacterium | reverse complement strand
TAATTTTTTTAATTTATTTTTGATAAGTTCAATTATTTCTTTTTCAGCATCTAACAACGTTTTATTAATAGTAATTTTAACTATTTTTTGATCTCCTTTCGGGTTGTATTCTTTCATTAAATCAGCGGAGTTTATGTTTTTTGTTGAATAAATAATAATATTAGTTTGATTATTAATTTGCGGCAATGATAATGTTTCATAAATAATAACAATAATTTCAGCTTGTGGAATGTTAATAATCAATTCATCAATAATATTTATTAAACTCTTTTCACTTGAATTAGTAATTTCAAAATCTTTTTTCGACACAATAGACCAAATTAATTTATCATCTAATGTTGATGAAATTCGCGCTAACACCCTTCCCCATAATTTTAATGTATTTAAATCAAAAGAACGATAAAGATGATCAACAATTTCTTCGCGCCTGGCATTGATAGAAAGCAATTTTGAAGTAATTGACAAAATATTCGGAGTGATATTAAATGTTTTAAAATTTTTTGTTGAACAAATTATGCCTGCCAATAAACATGTAGCAATATTTTCATCAATCAAATCAAAAGATATTTGCTCAAAAAGCGAGAATAATATTTCTGAAGTTGACACTGCTATTAGTTCAATGCAATTAATTTGCCCAAACCCTTCATTTCCAGGATTGTGATCAATATTTATTATTGGCGTTTTATAAAAAAAATCAGCTTGATCATTATATGCTGGTCCTAATAATTCTAAGTCAGGCGTGTTTAAAACAATAATTAAATCGTATTTAAATTTAACAGCAGAAGACGCGACATTTTCTTTTTGAAAAAATTCTTGTTGTGGCTGAATAATAAAATCAAGAGTATTATTATTAATTTTATATTTTATTTTTTCTATTTTTGTATCAGTTATGTCTAAAGATATAATAAATTCTCGCAGATTATCTATTGAGTGTTTAATATTATCATAAGCAGGTAAAAAATCTAAATTTACCCTGTTAAATAAATCCTCTGATGAAATCGGTGGTTTAAAAGATGTTTCAGCTTGTGATTCAATGCCATTGACCCCATTAGATAACTCATATCTAACGGGGTTGACCAAGGGCGCAGATTTAACAGGGTTTACTTTAGAATTAAAATTTAACACAGAATTTTGTTGTTTGTTTGTTATTATCTTAGCATTTTTGTTCAATTTTTTTAAAAACAAAAACAAAGCTAAAGCGCTTGCGGTTCCATCGCCATTAAATGACTGTGAATATGCAATTAAAATGCTTTGAGCTTTTTTAATTTGATCTGATATTTGTTGAAGTTGGTTTAACATATAAAATAAGTTTGGCATTTTTATCTGTGCCGATATAATCAAACTAATATACCCTAAATTTTTTAACGTGTCAATTCTTAAATTGGTAATCAGTAATAAGTAATTGGTAATAAATTTTAATTACCTATTACTGATTACTGATTATACTGAAACACATAAATCTCTCCATTGTCAATCTTATGCCATGCGTCTGATTCAAGTTTTGCTTCATCTAAAATTTTTGAAGATGCCCACCAATATTTATTTAAAACAAAATACGCCTCATTAACTCCCGCAAAATCCATTGCCTTCAACGCTGTTTCACGGCTTGGTTTTTTATAAACCATATCAAGATAATATTGATAAAGCTGTCCTCCAGTAGGTATGGGATAAAAATAAATTTGAGAATTTTTTACAGAAAGATAACGATTAAATCCAAATTCTTTTAAAGCAGCCGCGCTAACTTGCTGATTGGCCAAAACAATATATTTTTTTTGAGCATTATTTTCAATCCATTGCACTGCCGCAATATCGTTTTGACCGGTTGACCAACTATGTGAATTATAATAATTATCAAAACGAGGATAAGACAGATACAAAGATGAAGCAACAACTGCGGTTAAAAATAAAAAATAAATTGTTTGAATTGCTTTTTTTTGTTTTATTATTCTTTCAATCAGCCAATGAAATAAAAAAATAATAAACGGCAGGCAAAACAAAACAATAACTATTAAAATTCTATCAGCATAATTATTGCGTTCGTATTCAATCAAAAAATTAAATGGCATTAATTTTGTTAAACAATAAGCCATTAAAAGAGAACATGCCATATAAATACAAAGCTTATAAATGGAAACTAAGTTTCCAAATAATTTTAAAGAAGGTGGGCTGGCTTTAAAATTATTTGGAAACTTAGTTTCCATAATTTTTACTTCTTGTGTTTTTTTGTGGCGACAAACTATGAACGCGCCGAAGGCAATTAATATGAATAATATAATTTTAATATTAAACCCATAAAGATAGATAAAATTTAAAATAAAATTTTCCTGGTCAGGAACTATAATTTTTGGAAACAATAGAGACAATTTTAAAATATTATTTTTTATTAAAGCAAAGTTAATGTTATTTTTTAAGTGAACAAAATAAAAAGACAGGGGCAAAGCAATGGAAGATAAAATGTATGCTAATAAATATAAATATTTTTTTGTTTTAATGTTTAGTTTGTTATTATGATAAATAGTGAGTGTTACTGCAAATAGTAAAGCTGGAATACCGGCAATGGGATGGGCGACAAAAGATGTTAAAGCGCATAAATAAACAATAATTAATTCTAAAGTATTAGAACATGCCAAGCCGAACAAAATAGTAATTAATAAAAATAAATAAGCAAGATTTTGCGGAACAGTAATAATAAAGAGAGAAAAAGGTAAGGTTAATAAAAAGATTAATAATAATAAATTAACTTTTTGATTCTTAAACCATTTTTGTAAAAAATAAAATATTGAAGCAGGTAAAAATAAAGCTGATAAAAAAGGAACGAGCAATTTGTCAATCAGTATAAGAGAAATAGAAGTAATTTTATGTATAATTACTTCTAATCCATATTGGCCTAAATAATAAAATGTTTTTGGAAAAATAGCTCCTGTTTTATTAATTAAATCAACTCCTGCCTGATGAATAAAAGGATCAAACCCATATCCAATTTTATAAATAATTACAGCAACAGAAAAAGACAAAAAATAATGCATTGATATTAAAATTAATATTAATGATTTCGGATTTTTTAAAATAATGATTATCAAAATAAACGTTGCCATGCTGTAAATTGCAAAAAAATAATCAGGAACAACTTGCCAAGGCGACGCAATGCTTTCTATTGTTTGAGATTGAAATAGAATATAAATACAAAGAGAGAATAATAAAAAATAAATAATAAACAACGTATAAAAAAAGAAGGTTATTTTACGAGCTTGCGGGACGACCTCTGTATGTTTTTTACATTTTTTGTTAAAGTATAATAAAATAGACTTTCGAAATTTTTTTCTGCGTCCATCTGCGTTGTTATCCGCATTTATCTGTTTTTCACCATGCTTATAAGCAGATAGACGCAGATATCTACGCAGATAGACGCTAAAATCCAAATACCGATATAATAAAAGAACAAAGCTAAAAACAGCCAAAACTAAACTAATGACAATGCCTGCATTATTTAATTTATATATTTGATAAACAACAGCGCTCCAAATGGATAAGAAGCTTGTAAAAATAATTACATGTAACATGTAACATGTAACACATAACATACAACATATTAACATTTCTGGTTTTTAGAAACCGTGTTCAAATGTTAAAATGTTCAAATGTTAAAATGCTATGATTAAAATACTTTTAACAGGTGGAGGAACAGGCGGATCAGTATCGCCCCTTTTAGCAGTGGCGAGCCAATTACGAATTAGGAATAAGGAATTAGGAATTATGAAAAAAAATAAAAAATTTAGTACAAGTTCATCTTCCACAAATAATTCGTTATGCGTTATGCGTTATGCGTTATGCGATTACGATTTCCTCTGGCTTGGGACACGCAATGGCCCTGAAAGGCAAATGGTGGAGATGGAAGATATTAAATTTAAAGCAATTTTTAGCGGAAAATTGCGCAGATATTTTTCATTAAAAAATATTACTGATTTGTTTAACATTATAATTGGTTTTTTCCAAGCTTTTTTTATTATCATAAAATACAAACCAAATCTAGCAATATCTGCCGGAAGCTTTGTGAGCGTGCCTATTATTTGGGCTTCATACATTTTAAGAATTCCAGTTTTAATACATCAGCAGGATGTAATGCCTGGATTAGCAAATAAATTAATGGCTCCGTTTGCAAAAGTTATTACTGTTACTTTTAAAAAATCTTTAGATGATTATGGTAAAAAAGCTGTTTGGACAGGAAACCCCATTAGAAAACAATTTTCAATTTTCAATTTTCAATTTTCAATTCAAAATATAAAAAATAAATTCAATTTATCTCAAAATTTGCCAATAGTTTTGATAATGGGCGGGGGGACAGGGGCGATGGCGATTAATGAGTTGGTTTGGAAAAATTTAGATGAACTAACAAAATTTTGCCAAATTATTCACATAACCGGTCAAGATAAAAATAAACGTTATGCGTTATGCGTTATGCGTTATGCGTGCTATAAATTTTTGAATTCTAATGAAATGGCAGAAGCTTATGCTGCTGCAAATATTGTTGTATCACGTTGCGGAATGAGCGTTTTAACTGAACTTGCGCATTTAAAAAAACCTGCGATTTTGATACCAATGCCAAAAACTCATCAAGAAGAAAATGCTAAAATTTTTAAAGAAAAAGATGCGGCTATTGTTATGGATCAAAACAAAATAACTTCTAAAAACTTTGTTGAAAATATAAAAAATTTATTAAATAATCAAGAACTACAGAGTAAACTCTGTAGTAATATTAGCAAAGTTATGAAAAGTGGAGCAAATGAAAATGTAGCAAAAATTATCCAAACATTAACCACTCTGGTTTAAAAAGTAAAAATATTCCAATAAGCAACATAATAATCCCTCCTATTAAATTCGACCATCTAGCATATTTAGAACTTATTGTTTTGATTTGCAAAACAGACATAGCAATAACAAAAATCAAAATATCATCCAGCATAAAAATAAAAATGTATAAAACAAGATAACAATAATACTTCCAAATAGGTAAATTTGCTATTGATAAAACTTGCGTATAAATAGCAGGCAATCCTGCGCTACAAAATAATTCAACTAAATTTACCGCGACGGCTAATAAAATAATACCTCCTAAAGCCAACCAAAAATTCTTTATTTTAACAATATTACCTAGTTTATCAAAAATTACTCGCCGTTTTTTATTTGCGGTAATACGGCATACTGCTTCGCGGTTAAACCAATATTCTTTTAAATGATAACCACCACTTAACAAAGCAATTAAACCTATTGCTATTCTTATCCACAAAATAAAACCTAAAAATAAAAACAAATTTAACCATGCTGATAAAAATAGAAAATAAACAGCTCCAGAAGCAACAATAAATCCCATGCCTAAAGTAAACATTCTTTTTCTGTTTTTCATGCCAATAAGCAAATTAATTAAAAACAACAAAATCCACATCGCGCATGGATTAAATCCGTCTAAAGCCGCAATCATAATAGTCAGGATTGGTAAAGATACGCTTTGTGTGTTTATTTCTCCAAAAAAGGGTATTGATATTTTTTTTGTTTTATTAATAGCATTCCCGTCGTTTTTGGACATACAACCGCAATCATGAGAGCATTCTTTGCCATCGTTGTTTTTGCATCCGTGTTCGCATTGAAAATTATCTGAATTAATTATAGGACCAACAACATCTGGACATTTATTTAAAGTATAATAATTAATAATATTGTTTATTTCTTTTCCTGTTGTCTCGTCATTATAATATCCTGAAATAGTTTTGTCGCCGATTAATAAAAGCGGAACTCCTGAAATATTTAATTTTAATTTTTTTGCTATATCAGAAAGCAGTTTCGCATTTTCGCGATTATGCCAAACTTCATAACTGTAAATTGTTATGTTTTGATTTTTTTGTTTTAACGCGCTTAAAAATTTTTCTTCTTTAACGCAATGTGGGCATCCTTCTCCATAAAAAAAGTAAAGATTAATTTGTTCTTGCGCCACAGTCCCTGCTGGAGACTGTGGCGAGGCCAGAATATTAATTTTATCTTGCGCTTTAGTATGATTTGTTATTAGTAAAAATAAAAATAATACTAAAATTAAAACAAGTTTGATTTTATATGTTTTCATAGAAAATAATTGATCATAATGCAGAAAAGCAGAGACAGACACTGGATGTCTGTCTCTGCTTTTCTGCATCAAACTTTTGGTCTGTATTGCAGCGCCTCTGCTATGTGAGTTGTTAATATTTTTTCTTCTTCAGCTAAATCAGCGATTGTGCGGGCTAATTTCAAAATGCGAAAATAGGCCCTGGCTGAAAGGTGCATTTGATCAACAGCGTTTCGTAAAAGCTGTTTGGATGTTTCATCAACAGGACAAAACTGTTTTACCGCATGGGAACTCATTTCTGAATTAGTAATATAAGGGCTTTTTTGAAATCTTTGTTTTTGAATTTGCCGCGCTTTTTGTATTCTTTGTTTTATAGTTTTTGAATCTTCACTGCTATGATCAGATGATAACTTATCAAATTTAACTCGCGGAACTTCAATATGCATATCAATGCGGTCAATAATTGGACCGGATATTTTTTTTCTATAATTTAAAATTTGAACAGAACTGCAAACGCATTGTTTTTCTTTGTCGCCATAATAACCGCAAGGACATGGATTCATTGCCGCTATTAAAACAAATTTTGCCGGAAAAGTCAGACTTCCAGCAGCCCTGCTTACATTAATAATTCCATCTTCCAATGGTTGTCGCAAATTTTCCATTACCTGTCTTGGAAATTCTCCAAACTCATCTAAAAACAAAACTCCGCGATGCGCTAAAGAAATTTCACCAGGCCGCGGCCATGTCCCTCCACCAACTAAAGCAACCCCGGAAGCTGTGTGATGCGGAGCGCGAAAAGGACGGCTTGTTATTAACGCCGCGCTGGTTTTTAATGTTCCGGCTACACTATAAATTTTTGTTATTTCTAATGCTTCTTCCAATGTTAAATCAGGAAGAATTGAAGGTATGGAGCGCGCAATTAATGTTTTGCCAGCCCCTGGAGGTCCGAGCATCAAAAGATTATGAGCGCCTGCGGCTGAAATTTCCACAGCGCGTTTAACATGCTCTTGCCCTTTAATATGCGACATGTCAGAAAGAATTTCAGTATTTGAAAAATCAAATTTAGAATAAGCAATTGGTTCAATCAGTTTTATGCCCTGCAAATGATCTATTAATTGCCTTAAATTATCTACTGGAATAACATTGAGCTCTTTGACTAATTTAGCTTCCTTTGCATTTTCGCGTGGCACGTATAGAGTTTGAATGCCTTGCTTTTTAGCTTTTATCGCAATAGGTAAGACGCCATTAATTGGTCTTACTTCGCCACTTAAAGCTAATTCTCCAGTAAATAACATTTTATTAAAATCACAATCTGGCTTAAATGATTCGGCGATCAATAATATGCTTACGGCAATTGGCAAATCATAGCTTGGACCGTGTTTTTTTAAATCAGCTGGGGCAAGATTTATTGTTACTTTTAATTTTGGAAAAAATAATTTTGAATTTTTTATAGCGCTTCTTACTCTTTCTTTTGATTCAGAAACAGCCGCGTCAGGCAAGCCAACAATAGCAAATGACCCTAATTCTCCTCCGCCTGTGTCAGCTTCAACTTCCACTAACTCAGCGTCTAAACCTATTACAGCTGCTGATAAAATTTTTGAAGACATAATTCTTAAAATTATCAATAATCAATTTTCAATTATCAATAAATAATCAAATATTCAATGATCATTGAAAATTCGTATGTTAACTTTTTAATAGAATTCATTAACAACGAAATATTGTTTAATTGCATTTTTTGGAATACGATAAGGGCAGGATGAGGTGAGGCTACTGAAAATTTGTCTCTT
>JAHJJO010000039.1 GCA_018822835.1 Patescibacteria group bacterium | reverse complement strand
GAACCCCGTTGGATGTTTGCTATCCCACGGGGTGAACCCCGTTGGATGTTTGCTATCCCACGGGGTGAACCCCGTTGGATGTTTGCTATCCCACGGGGTGAACCCCGTTGGATGTTTGCGGTCCTACAGGGTTTGTCCTGCCAAATAGAATATTTTAATGAAACGCCAATTGGCTGCCATCCTTGTTTTTTAAGTAAAAACAAAGCTATTGAAGAATCCACGCCACCTGACATTCCAACTACAATGCGCTTATCAATGTTGTTGCTTTCTTTTTTTATATGCATTAGACTTGTTGTAATAAATAATTTTGTTAGCAACTAACAATTTTTCGACCTCTATTACCTTTATTTTAGCACAAAATTAGAGTTTTGGGACAACTTCCAAAAATATGTTGTCTTATAGAGCAAAATTGTCAGGGTATGACATTTCCAAATTACTGTACTATGACATTTCTAAATTGCTACGATAGAAGCATAGACAAAATTGACAATATCTTTTAATGATATAAGATAAAAATATACTTTAACCTTCAAAATATGAAGGTTTTTTGATGTTTATAATATAATACGAATCTACAAATTTATCCAAATACTACAAAAATATAATCCGAATCTACAAATAATAATTATTCGTAATATTCGGATATTCATTTGTAGTATTTGAATCGTGTTTTATGTTTATAAAACGAATAGGCATTGACCTTGGAACAACTTATACATTAGTTCATTTATTAAAACGCGGGATTGTAATTAACGAACCAAGCGTTGTTGCTATTTCCACTAATGATAAAAAGATTTTAGCTGTTGGCAATGAAGCTAAAGAAATGCTTGGTCGCACTCCTGATACAATTATTGCTTTAAGACCGCTTAAAGACGGAGTAATTGCTGATTATAAAACAACCGAAGCAATGCTTAGATATTTTATTAATAAAGCTTTAGGAGGTATGCGGCTTTTTAGACCAGAAGTCATGGTGGCTGTTCCAGCAGGTATTTCTTCAACAGAACGTCGCGCAGTAATTGAAGCAACAATCGCCGCCGGAGCTAAGGCCGCTTACATTATTAAAGAACCAGTCGCGGCCGCTATAGGCGCTGACATACCAATTGGTTCTGCCAGTGGACATATGATTATTGATATTGGAGGAGGCACATCGGAAATGGCTGTTATTTCATTAGGAGGAATAGTGACATCCCTCTCAGTTAGAATTGGCGGAAATAAATTTGATACAGCTATTATAGAATATGTTAGAAAAAAATATAATTTAGCTATTGGAGAAAGAACAGCTGAAGAAATAAAAATAAGCATTGGCTCAGCGCTTCATTTGGACAATAAATTATCCACAACAATATGCGGTCGTGATATGATAACGGGATTGCCTAAAAGTATTACTGTCACAAGCAGTGATGTGACTAATGCTATTCAAAGCGAACTAGAAGCTATTATTAATGCTGGTAAAAAAGTTTTATACGAAACGCCACCAGAATTATCGGCAGATATTATGGGCAAAGGCATAATATTATCAGGTGGTGGAGCGTTATTAAGAAATATTGATCAATTATTAGCGCGAGTTCTTGGCGTCCCTGTTTATATTGCTGACGAAGCATTATTATGCGTAGCAAAAGGAACAGGAATTGCTTTGGATAATTTAGATAGTTATAAAAGAAGTATTTTAGCTACAAGATAATCGTTATTTTTAAACATTTTAACATATAAACATTTAAACATAATTTTTTCTTCTTCTCATAAAATATCTCGCCATTCCAAATACAACAACTAAAATAGTTACACCAAACACATTCAAATATCTTGCAGTCGCTTTTTGCGTTTCAGATAGTTCTTTAATTGGTCTATCAGACACTCCTTTAGATCTAATATTAATTAAGTCTTCATCCAAACTTAAACTATCAACTAAATTTTGAAAAAAAACTAAATTATCAGGATATTGTCGCAAAAATCTATCACTTGCAAAATCGCTGTCTCCCACTACAATTATTCTTCCCGCTTCTGTGCTACCTTGATCATAGGGACTATTAAATTTTCCAGAGACTGCAACAGCTAAATTATAATGTTCTGTTTTATTATTTGTGAAAAAATCTTGTTGCGGATCTAAATTATAATTTTCTGTCTGCAACCAACCATGCTCTGTTGTTTGCGCCAAATAAGATACTGATGTATCCTGGTCTATTTTGTCAGATAAAATTTCAACACTACTTGGCCATGGCAAAACTAAACTTTCTAAATTAGCTACTGCTGCATTATTTTGATCAAAGCCCTGCTTGATAATTTTAGGCCACATTGGATAATTTGTTGTAAAAGTAAAAAATCCAGCTGAAAACGACGCCATTCCTGATGACTTATCTAAAACTAAATTATTATCTAATTTAATGCCGTAATTTTTTAACAAATCATTTAATCCCGTGTCATTTTTATTTGCTGTCATACCCTCTCCAACTATCATTCCATCTACTAATACGAGCAAAGCGCCACCTTTTATAACAAACGCGTCAATTGTTTTTAATTGTTCTTCTGTAAATTTTTCTTTTGGCCCAATAATTAATAATGTTTTAATATTGCTTGAAATTTGTTTAGTTTTTTCTAAATCAATATTTTCTATTTCATATAATTCGCTTAATTTTTTGTAAGCAGCGCTGATTTCCTTTTCCGTGTCAAGACTGTCATGACTGGAAAGCAGTCCAATAACAGCCATTTCATCAATAGTTAATTTTTTAATATTCATTGTAATTTGGTATTCTAAATTTTCCGTACTTTGTATCACTGGAATTGTTTCTTTCGCGTCCCCATATTGAATAACCATGCCTAAGTGCCCTTTTACTATTTGATATTTATCTTTTTCCAAAACATTAAATTGCAAAGTCGGAATACCAAGCATGTATAAATCTCTTTCTTCTAAATTTTCTGGGTTAACAAATTCTACACGTATTTTGCCATTTGAATAATTTTGATATTCATCTAAAATATCTCCTACTTCTTGTTGTAAAGTAATATATTGATTTGGTAAATTTTTGCTAAAATAAGCTTTAATATTGACTACATCATCTAAATTTTTTATAGTTTTTTTACTGATTTTTGAAATTGAATAATCTTTATTCTGAGTCAAATCCCATCTGTAAAAAACCTGATAAGACAAAAAATTTACTACAGCAATAATGCCAATAATAATAATCACTGTTAGCCCCGAATTAGTTTTGTTGAATATTTTTTTGAAGTTCATATTATTTCAAAATTAATTTTATAAATAATTTTCTATAAACATTTTAGGAGTAACAATAATGCATGCTAATTTTGCTTTTTGAATTTTTTCAGTAAAAAAATGTTTTTTATCTAATGTTAAAAGAAAATCAGACTTTGATAAAATTGCTCCCACCACAACATGCGCGTCTTTTTTATCTATTAAATCTCCATATTGCTCTTGCGCCATTTTTGGGTCTATCTGACAAATTTTTAACTTTAAACCAGAAAGCAATTTATAAAGACTAGTAACAGCTTCTTGGTTAAATTTATTAATTATATTCTTTTTTGCTTCTTTTAAAATCAATGCTGTAGTTACTGGAATAAATTTACCTTTACAACAAGCTTTTAAAATTAACGCCGAGCCACCTTGTTCTGAACCAACTGCCGCAATAAAAATATTTGCGTCAATAAAAATTTTAATGTTTTTTGTTGATTTCATAAAAAATTTATTGACTTATAATTTTTTGAATCTTATTTTTTAACGATTTGCTTAATTCATCTTCTTTTAAAAAAGCTGAGATTTCTTTTTTTGTGTAATCTCTTAAATAAACATTTGTCTTTTGCTGTGGCTTTATTTCTACTGGGGTCATAATAATACTTCGATCTTTCAAAAATACATTTAAAACAGTTTGTCTGCTAATTCCTAAAATTTTTCTAAATTTAATAGGAATAGTAATTTGCCCTTTATCTAATGGTTGAATAAGCTCTCCAATTGTTAAAACATTTGATGTCATAGTTTTGTTTTATACTATTCTAAATTTCTAAATTCATTATATTTCTAATTTTCTAACTTGTCAAATTTTTTTGACAACTAAAT
>JAHJJO010000038.1 GCA_018822835.1 Patescibacteria group bacterium | reverse complement strand
TAAAAAAATTCAATTAAAAATAATGCCAAGGCAACTAAAAGAAATGGCAAATAAAAATACTAAAGTTGTTATAAATGATAAAATATTAAAATTACATGTAAATGACAGAAGAGATAAATATAGAAAAGCGTTTTTAAATAATCTTAAAGCGTATTTCGCATGAAGTAAATTATATGAAATTAATTATTTATACAGATGGTGGCGCGCGTAATAATCCTGGTCCAGCTGGGATAGGCGTTGTTGCTTATGATGAACAAAAAAACAGGATTTTCCAAATTTCAAAATACATTGGCAATGCTACTAATAATCAAGCAGAGTATCAAGCTGTGTTAGCAGGCATTAAAAAAGCTCTTGAGCTGAAAGCAAAAGAGCTGATTTTTTATTTAGACAGCGAGTTGGTTGTCAAACAATTAAACAGAGAATATAAAGTAAAAAACAAAGATTTAGCATCTTTGTTTGTTCAAATTTATAATGTTATTTTAGATTTTAAGAAAGTTACTTTTCAGCATATTCCAAGAGAAATGAATAAAGAAGCGGATAGGTTGGTAAATGAAGCAATTAATGCGCATAACGCATAACGCATAACGCATAACGCATAACGCATATTTCTATTGTAATTTTGGACTATAAAGCATATTTTTAGATAAAAATCAAATAAAAATTAAACAAATAAATTAACGTTATGCGTTCTACGTTATGCGTTACATGTTATGCGCGGTATCCTGTTCCTGCTGGAATTAAACGACCTATAATTACATTTTCTTTAAGCCCTTCTAAATAATCAACTTTTCCGCTTACAGCCGCGTCAATTAAAACTTGCGCGGTTTGTTGGAAAGAAGCGGCTGATAAAAAACTATCAGTAGATAATGACGCTTTAGTAATTCCTAATAGCAATTTATTTGCTTTAGCTTGTTTTTTTGTTGTTTTTTTATTAGCGCGTGATAAAGTCGCTGTATCTACTATTTCTCCATGCAATAAATCAGTATTTCCTGAATCTAATATAAAATATCTAGAAAACATTTGTTTAGCAATAATTTCTATATGTTTATTATTTAAAAATTGACCTTGAGCCGCGTAAACATGTTGAATTTCTTTTATAATATATTTTTGAGTTTCTATGTGACCTTTTAATTCATATAATTGGCGTAGATCAATGCTACCCTTTGTTAACTGGTCTCCTTTTTGAACTTTATCACCATCTTTAATTAAAAGAAAAGCGCCTTTCAATATTGTAAATTCTTGCATTTTGTCTACGGCAACAGCTACGTCAATATGTTTTTCTTTTATTTTAACTATGCCGCTATGTTTGGATTTGAAAATTTTTTCACCAACTAAAAATAATTCAGCTTCTTTTCCAACTTTATATCCATCTTTGACTAAAATTTTTAATTTTAAATTATTAGCAGTTATTTTTTTATTTTTTTGATTGCTATTTTTTAATTTCATTTTATTTATTGCGTCAGAAAAACTATATTTAAAAGAATCTGTTCCTTTGTAATAAATTTTTAAAATTTTAACAGCAGGATTATCAACCATAATTTTCTTGCCTTTTTCATTTTGCATTGCCTTTTTTTCTGATTCTATTTTTACTGTTCCTGAAACCTCAGCCATAATTGCTTTATTTTTAGGCGGATGAACTTCAAATATTTCTTCAACCCTTGGCAATCCTTGCGTAATATCTTCTTGACTTGCCACGCCACCTGTATGAAAAGTTCTCATTGTTAGCTGTGTGCCAGGTTCTCCTATTGATTGAGCCGCAATAATGCCTACTGCTGTGCCTGGTTTTACTATTTGATTACGTCCTAAATCATACCCATAACATTTAACGCAAATCCCCTTAGAAAGACGGCAATTTAAAACAGATCTTATTGTAACCTCTTCAATGTTTTTATTTTTAATTTGATTAATAATGTCTTTAGTAATTAGATCGCCTGCTTTTGCTATGGTTTTATTTTTTTTATCTTGCAAATCTTTAGCTAAAAATCGCTCAGTAAGGCATTTAAAAAAGAACTTTTCTTCATTTTCAAAATCTTTTTTATAGATTACCAACCCCTCTGTGTCTTTACAGTCTTCTGTCGTAATTATTACATCTTGGGCAACATCCACTAAGCGGCGGGTTAGATAGCCAGCATTGGCCGTTCGTAATGCTGTGTCAGACAAACCTTTGCGAACTCCGTGAGTAGAAATAAAATACTCTAACGCGCCGAAACCGCTTTTAAAATTTCCTTTAATAGGAAGTTCAATAATTTCTCCTGATGGAGAAGTTACCAATCCTTTCATTCCTAAAATTTGAGTTAATTGAGTCCAGCTTCCGCGAGCTCCTGATTCAATCATGGAATGAACAGGATTGCCAGCCAATAAACTTTGTTTGCAAATAATAGTAATTTTTTCTTTAACATTGGTCCATAATTCAACAATTTTGCTGTACCGTTCACTATCAGTTAATAATCCTTCTTCGTATTGATTTTTAATATTTTTTACCTGTTTATCAGCTTCTGAAATTAATTTATTTTTTACTTTAAGATCTGGCAGATCATTCATGCTAAATGACAATCCGCTTTTTGTAATAAATTCAAAACTTTTATTTTTTAATTTGTCTAAAAAGAGCGCAGTTTTTTTTGTATCATAAAAATCAATACAATCTTTTACTAATTCTTTTAATTTACCACCCTTGACAACTTCATTAATATAAGAAAATTTTTCAGGCAAAATGTTATTAAAAATTATTCTTCCAACTGTAGTCTGTATTAATTTTCCAGCTTCTATTCTTAGCTTAATTAATTCATGCAATTTAATAATTTTTAATTCATAAGCTAAAATAGCTTCTTGTTTGTCACTAAAATGTTTCAAGGATTTTTCTTTCTCTGACTTTGTTTCGCAAGTTAAATAATAGATTCCCAAAATTATATCCTGGCTTGGAGCTACAACAGGATCACCTGTCGCAGGTTTTAATAAATTATGAGAAGATAACATTATATCACGCGCTTCTGCTATCGCTCCTTTGGTTAAAAGAATATGTACAGCCATTTGGTCCCCATCAAAGTCAGCGTTAAAAGCGCTACATACAAGAGGATGAATTTGGATGGCTTTTCCTTCTATTAAAATTGGCTGAAACGCCTGGATTCCAAGACGATGAAGAGTTGGAGCGCGATTTAAAAGCACATATGAATTATTAACAATATTTTCCAAAATTTCCCAAACTTTATCATCTCCAGTGTCAATAACATGAGATGCGCTACGCACATTATGAACAATTCCGTCTCTAATTAATTTACTAATAATAAATGGTTTAAATAATTCTACTGCCATTGTTTTAGGAAGCCCGCATTGGTTTAAATTTAATTTTGGATTAACCACAATAACACTTCTTCCAGAATAATCTGTTCGTTTTCCTAATAAATTTTGGCGAAAACGACCTTGCTTTCCTTTAAGTGAATCAGCTAAAGATTTTAACTGCCTTTTTTGGCCTGTTGAAGCTGAAACTGTTTTACTATGACGCGATGAATTATCAATCAAAGCATCTACGGCTTCTTGAAGCATTCTTTTTTCATTACGGCAAATAACTTCTGGAGCGTTTAATTCTGTTAATTGTTTAAGACGATTATTTCTGCTAATTATCCGTCTATATAAATCATTTAAATCAGATGTGGCAAAACGTCCTCCATCTAAAGCAACCATCGGACGCAAATCAGGCGGAACTACTGGAATAACCTGCAATATCATCCATTCAGGTCTTATGTTGCTTGCTTTTAAATTTTTAAATAATTTTAAACGTTTAATTGCTTTATCTTTTTTAATTGTTGTTATTTTATTATTTTTTAATTGTTCTTCCAATTCTTTAATTATATGATCCAAATTAATTTTTTCAAGCAATGTTTTAATAGCTTCAGTTCCTATTCCTGCTTCAAAAATATGTCCATATTTTAAACTAAGCTGATGATAATTATGCTCAGAAAGAGTTAATAACGGCTTTAATTCTTTTAATTCTTTTTGTGTTTGACTAACAGTATTATTCAAATCTTGCATTTTTTTATTTTTAATGCTAATTAATTTTTCTATTTCAGATTTAATATTTTTATCAGCTTGCATTTTATCATTTTTTTCGCTATCTTGCATGGATTCGCCTTTTTGATTTTTTATTTTATTAATTGCTTTATTGCATTCATCTTTAATTGATTTTTCTTTTGTTTTGCGTTCCTCTTCTATTTGTTTAAAGGTTTGGATTTTTAAATTTTCGTCTACATCAGTGACAATAAAATTTGCAAAATAAACTATTTTTTCAAGAGCTTGCATGCCAATATTTAATATTAAACCAATTTTAGATGTAATACCGCGTAAAAACCAAATATGCGTGCACGGTGATTTCAGTTCAATATGTCCAAATCGTTCCCTTCTAACCATGCTATGAGTTATTTCTACTCCGCATTTATCGCAAATAATACCTTTATAACGAATTTTTTTATATTTACCGCAGTAACATTCCCAATTTTTTGATGGACCAAAAATTCGTTCGCAAAACAAACCGTTTTTTTCCGGTTTTTGAGTGCGATAATTTATTGTTTCAATTTTTGTAACTTCACCCGAAGACCAAGATAGGATTTTTTCAGGAGAAGCTAATTTTATTTTAATAGCATTAAAATCTTCTGTTTGAATTGGATTAAGCATATCTATTTAAATAATAATCAATTATCAATAATCAATAAATTTTCAATGATCATTTTAATATTTG
>JAHJJO010000037.1 GCA_018822835.1 Patescibacteria group bacterium | reverse complement strand
TTGATGGCATTACCTATACTAAAACAGGAGCTAATAAATTTACTTATTCCGGCTCTCCAAGCGATTATTTTATTACCATTGATCCCATAGAAAATTTTGAAGAAAATCAGGTAGTTATTATAGTCATTAAAGCCCAAGACCAAGATAGCCCCGCTAATGAACTGGAAGAAATATCCGCTTTTTCCATTATTAGTTCAGGATGTCCTGCTTGCGATTCTTGTTGCCCTGTTTGTCCTACTAACCCTCAACTTGTCTTTATTAAAACAGTTGAAGATTTAAACAAAGGTGAATTATTGCCAGGCGATACTATTCTTTGGACTTTAAAAATTATTAACATTGGCGCTAAAAAAATAACTAATATTCTAATCACTGATGATATTCCAGCTCATAGCACTTATACCGCGGGAAGTATTACAGGCATAGGGGGTGATGATTCTAATTTAACCCAGTTAATATGGAATGTTAGTTCTTTAGAAATAAGCGAAGAGCAAATTTTGACTTTTAAGGTTAAAATTGATGCAAATTTAGCAGATGGAACA
The DNA here is from genome assembly GCA_018822835.1 of Patescibacteria group bacterium. Taxonomy (GTDB): domain Bacteria; phylum Patescibacteriota; class Patescibacteriia; order Patescibacteriales; family JAHJJO01; genus JAHJJO01. Next base: position 2,309 of record JAHJJO010000037.1, on the reverse strand, counting down.
ATTATTAGTAATCAAGGATTTTTATCTTCAGATCCATTAACACTCTTAAGCGATGATCCAACAACGCCAGAAGAAAATGATCCAACAGAAGTAGTTATTGGAGAAGAAGTTATTGTAATAAATAATCCTCCTCAAGCCATTTTTATCGTCAATCCTTTTTTTGGAACAGTTTTTACTGTCTTTGAATTTGATGCTTCTTCTTCTTGGGATGTTGAGGACTCTACTTCTGATTTAGAAGTTCGTTGGGATTTTAATAATGATGGGATCTGGGACTTGGATTGGTCTCAAAATAAAAAAGCTGTTTATCACTATAATTTAACTGGTATTTATCTAATTAAACTTGAAGTAAAAGACAGTCAGGGTTTGATAGACATTGCTACTAAAAAAATTACAGTTTATACAGAAACAGAATATAAAAAAAAGCAAGATGATCAAGGGACAACAACAGACGAACGGCTATTACCGCAAAGCTATATAAAATCAGATGACAAACAAGATAAAACATTTTTCAAACCAAAACCAAAATCAATAATTCCCCCAGCCGCTGTTAAGGCCGTTAAAGTTGCTAATATTGCGACTTTGGCCACGGCAGGCATAGCGGCTGTTGCGGCTACTGTTAGTGTTATACCTTCTATTCCTGCTTTATTTGCTTTGCCCCTCCGTCTTTTAGTTCTTCTTTTTGGAATTTTTTCCAAAAAACGCAAGCCTTGGGGTGTTGTTTATGATTCAGTGACTAAACAGCCATTAGATCCCGTTTATGTTATATTAAGAGACAAAGATGGCAAAAAAATTGATGAAAGGATTACGGATATGAAGGGTCGCTTTGGATTTTTAGTAGATCCTGGTAAATATTATATTGAAGTCAAAAAAACGCATTATAAATTTCCATCAGAAAAAGTTGGTGAAAATAGCGATGAGATTTATGAACATCTTTATCATGGCGAACTTTTAACCATTACTGATTCTGGCGCGATTACTTTAAATATACCAATGGATTCAGAATCTTTTGATTGGAATGAAATGATTAAACATCAGAATAAATATATTAAATTTAATTATCATTGGGAGATTTTCAAAAGATGGCTGCCATTTATTTCATTTATTTTTGGTTTTGTTTTGGCGTCCATTATTTGGATTTTATATCCTACATCATTTAATTTCGCTATAGTTTTGGTTTTCCTTATTTTATGGCTTTTAAGGCAGCTTGGTTTTAAAGAAAAAATTTGGGGGTTAGTTTTAGATAGAAATACTAAGCGCCCTATGCCTCTTGCTTTGTTAAAAATATTTTTTGCAAAAACAAATCAACAAATCCATTCAGTGATTACTGATATACGCGGACGTTATTTCGTTTTGCTTGAACCAGGGCAATATGATGTTGAATTAAATAAAAAACAAGCAAGCAAAAAATATAAAATGCTTCAAAAGTATAAAAATATAAAAGTGAAGAAAGGAATATTAAATAAAGATTTGTGGATTGACAAGTAGCATATAAACATAAATATTCAATTATCAATTATCAATTTCTGGTCTCGTCACAGTCTCCCAGCTGCAGTTTAGTCCACGAAGTGGACAAACTGTGGCTGGGGACTGTGACGCAAGCAAAACATATAAACATATAAACATATAAACATATAAACATTTACTACGCATTTATGAAAATGAAAAAAAAGATTACAATTATTTCCATTAGCATTGTTGGAATTATAATCTTAGCTTTGGCTATACTGACTCTTGGAATTTATAAGTTTCAATGGTCAGGATTTGTTGTTCAAAAAGCCATAAAAATTTTTCCATATCCAGCAGTTGCGATGAAAGGCAAAAATATTTCTCAAAATCATTTTATAGCGCGCGTTAATTCCCAAAAGCATTATTATAAAACACAGAAAAACTTAGACTTAAATCAGCCGGATAAAATAGCGGAACTTCAGGAATTAAAAGAAAAAACCATAAGTACATTAATCAAAGAGAGATTTATTCAACGAACTTTAGCCAAGAATAAGGTTTTGGTTACGCAGGAAGAAGTTAACCAAGAATTTGCTAATTCTTCAGCTGGAAAATCTCAAGAGCAAGTAGAGGACAAAATTCAAATGCTTTATGGCTGGACAACAGAGAAGTTTAAGCAAGAATTAATTAAGCCGTATTTAGAAAAGCAAAAAGCGCAAAAAATAATTATTTTTGATAAAGAAATAAATAAAGAGCAAATTAAAAAAGCAGAATCTATTTTAGAAGAGTTAAAGCAAGGCGTTGATTTTGCTGAATTGGCTAATAAATATTCTGAAGATCCTGGAAATTATCCTGAAAAGGGTGGT
>JAHJJO010000152.1 GCA_018822835.1 Patescibacteria group bacterium | reverse complement strand
TTGGTAAAGTTGGTAGAGATTGCTGCGGCTAGGCCTGATATCACATTTGTGATAAATGGTCTGTGTAGCGTAGAGGGGGACGAGAACTATAATCTCGTACTTGCTTTACGCCGAGCAGAAGCTATAAAATTCTTTTTGGTTTCCAAAGGAGTTGAGCCAGGAAGGATTAGAACTATTGGTCTAGGTCGCGTGGAGGCGACCAATCGTGCTGATGTTCGTGGTGTTCTTTTGGAGATAATTTATATTCCAAGAAGTATCCGAGTAGACATCAGTGCTATTGAGGCAGTTCGGCTGTCAGCTAACGCCGCGGCTGATCGAGCTGAAGCCGCAGAGGTAAAGGCCAAAGCATGGGCAGCTGAAGCCAAGTCTCAGGCCGATCGGGCGACAGCTCAAGCTGGCAAGGCTGTTCAAGCTAAGACAGAAGCTAAGGATGCCCGGGACAGTGCTTGGGCAGGAGCTAAGGCTGCGTGGCAAGTCGACAACGCGGCAACTGGCAGACTTATAGTTGTCGAGCAACGGCTTGACAATCTGGAGGCAGTGTCAGAGTTTATTATTATCTCTGATACAGAGGCAAAAACCATCGGGTTAATGCCTTCGCCAGTAGAGCCGGAAACAGAGCCGCCACTATCAACCCCGACACCAACACAACTTCTTCTTTCAGCAGGATATAACAATATTTCTGCTGAACTAAAAAAGGGGCTAGTTGGCTTCAAGGTCGCCATAGGTACTGCAATCCTAGGCGACGAAGAAGAAAAGTGGTGGGGATATGGCGCAAGTCTATATCCCACAGAGAAATGGAGAATTTCTCTGTTGGCCACTAACTGGAAGTTTCAGGATGATAAAGTCATCACCATGGATGGTCAAGTGACTTATCATCTTTTAGATAGAAATCCCGTTTCTATCTATGTTGGTCTGAATGTTGGCTGGACACCAACATTTGAATCAGAGTATAGAAATGGCAACATGGCTGAGTTCGAAGGAGTCAGAATTGGCTTGCCGATTTGGGCTTCTGTGCCATTGTCAGACAAGGCTGAACTACACCTTGGATATAGCCCTCTGAGCACTAAAATCAGTGGAGCATCTAAAGTGAGCTCAGGCAAAGCTGACACAACATGGCTTAGCCATCACGTGAGGTTCGTGGTTTCCTGTGAGCTGGACCTCTAATTTTATAATCAACATTGGTTAATTTGGCTACTAAAGCTAATGTTGTGAAGATAAATAAAGAGAAAGAGAGAAAAAAGGAGGAAAAAATGAAGAAGATTATTGCATTTATAGTAGCTGAGCTGCTTATGGCTCAGCCAGTATTAGCAATGCCACCGGATTTTTGGTTCGGCGGCAATGATTCCGCACAGATTCAGGAGGTGTCGGATCATATCAACGAGGCCCCAACGGTCCATTTTTCAAAGGTAGGACCGTATGAGGCAGAGGTGGGGCAGCTATTCGGTTTGCTCTTTGCGGTTGTTGATAGAGATGGAGATCTCACAACAACAACTGTAACAGGCGGAGCGAGTGTGATTCCTTTTTTAGGGAATCCTTATTATACACAGCAGTTCCGCTATATGCCAACTGCGAACGACGCCGGCAAGACCTTATATTTTACCCTCGATGTTGATGACACCAAAGTAGTAGTGAGGACGACGCAAGTTGTTCTAGTAGTAGCCGCGCTACCTGAGGAAGAGGACGTGATTACCATTAGTGGCGTCAGTCCTTCTTATAATCCCTCAGTCAACGAGGGAGAAATTCAGGAGTTTACTGCCACCGGAACTAGCTCCAAGGGTAATACGGTTGTCGTTACGTATTATCTCATAAACGACCAGAACGACATCGTTGCCAGCTACACAGGTGACGAGCTAGTGTACATGCCGAATTATCGGCATGGAGGCGATGACGGGACATACAGGATGTACACCGTCAGAGCTGAGTTTAGCACCACTGAGACCAATGCCACTCACGAGTGGGCTGGAACAGTGGTGGATGTCAACTCACCGCCATGCGTGGTGTTTGGCAACATAGGGACCTTTCCTGTCAACCAACCCGGAACTATCCCAGTTTCGGTTGTCGACAGAGAGGAAGATCCCTTTACTGTCACGGTAGCTGGCCTTGCCGGTGCTAACTACTCTGACGGAGTAATTTATTTTACTCCAACAGTAGTTGGTGACGCGCAGTGCACAGTGACGGCGACGGATAACAGAGGGGCTAGTAATAGCGCTTCTACAACCGTCACAGTCACAGCCGGCGACACCGGCGACACTACACCACCGGTTCTTGACGCCTATTACATAGGTGTTGAGAACAACAATGGTATCACCGCTGATGTCGTTGTGACGGTGCCAGTTGGGGCCATTTTCAACCCCAGGGTTGTTGGTGACCTAATTGACATCGATCCATTGGACGAGCATTATGTTTGGTCCTATCTTAGCGGAATAGGACCAAATACCGTCATTGGGAACATGGCACGATTTAATAACGTGCCGGTAGACAAGCTTCAGGACTTCGGGATCTATGTGAACACAACTTTAGTGTTCTCATATTCTGAGGTAAAGGTAGACTGGGCAGTCTACCTCGTCAGCACAGATGGGCATACATACCATCTGCGCCTGAAGTAAGGATCACAAAAAACCATCACAAGGAGGAAATGATGGTTTAGAAAAATAAAAAAGACTGCGCAAGGAGGAGCAGTCTTTTAAAGGAAATATAAAAGGGCAGGGTAGAATTGAGAAAAGCTAAACAAAAAAATTTAGCGATTCTCTTTTCTATCTCTGCCCTCTTTTTTTGCTCTTTTTTTATTTTTTTACTCTCTAATTACAAAACGTTTAATTTTATTATAGATCCCGTAAAACAAATTCGGGACTTTTTACCATTAGCCACGAAATTAAGGAACGCTCCTTTTTGTCATCCCCGTGCAAACGGGGATCCAGATTAATTCGATAAACACTGGATTCCCGCGTTCGCGGGAATGACAAAAAGGAATATTTATAAATATTAGTAGCCCTGTAAAACGCCCGAATTTGTTTTGCGGTAGCTATATAAGTCCCTTTTTGTAACTCCGAATGAAATAAAGAAATCCGATTTCCAAATACATATTCTTCGCCATTTGGCGAAGAATATGTATTTGGAAATCGGATTTCTACGCACTATTGAGTAGTTATTTTTTCTCCAAAACTTCCACTCTTTTCCGCAGGTTTGGAAGTTCAAAACAATCAATTTTAATAACACGCATATTTGTTTTATCCTGGTCTTGTTTATAAGTTTTAATTTCTTTTCTAACTTCTATTGTTTGATGATTTATCTCTCTTATATCATCCCTCATCTGCTTATGCTCTTTCGCGTTATCATCCCGCATCTGTTGATGTTCTTTTGCATTGTCATTAAATTCATTTTGAGTCATTATAGCTAAATTTTCAACTTCAGTTTTAATTGTTTTGTCAACCCGTTCAAACCCATCTTTAACATCTTTAGCTAAACTAGTTATACTTTTAGCTAAATCATTAATTGTTATATTTGTGTTTTTCATATGTTTTTATATTAGCACAAACAAATAATGCTTGTCAAAAATAGTGATAATTAGTTATAAGATTTATTATGCAACAGGTCTATTATTTTTAAATAAAAATCCTCCAAGTAAAACCCAATAAATCCATTGTAAAGCTGTATTTCTAAGAATGTTATCAATAAAACTTCCTGTTAATAAAGCAAAAGTTATCCCAATTATTATTAAAGTTAATATTTTTAAACTTGGTTGATTT
>JAHJJO010000036.1 GCA_018822835.1 Patescibacteria group bacterium | reverse complement strand
TCAATTATCAATTCACCCTGTTAAATCCTGCAGAGCAGGAATTTTGACCATCCCCAGTTTTCTAAGTTAAAAACTGAGGATGGTCAAAATTATTTAACAGGGTAAATAATCAAATATTTAATGATCATTTAATTCTTTATAATTTCTTAATAATTAAGTATCTGTTAAATAAAATTAAAGCTTTTTTGCTTTTAGTAAAAATTTAATAGCGCGAATTAATAATTTATTGAAAATTGATTATTGATTATTGAAAATTTTTCAGAGCTTTTTTATTCCATTTTATTCTGTAAATGCAAAGACTATGCTGTTTTAACAACTAACATTACAATAACAAATACTTCCCAACTGCCTGATCGCTTATAATTGAGCCATTATCTATTGTTACTACTCGTTTTTTTAATCTATTAACAATTTCTCTATTATGGGTGACCAACATAACTGTAGTTCCAAATTTATTAATTTTTAATAGCAAATCAATAATTCCATGCGCGTTAATAGAATCAAGATTTCCAGTTGGTTCATCAGCTAAAAGTATTTTAGGCGTATGCACCAAAGCTCTGGCAATGGCGGCTCTCTGCCGTTCTCCTCCAGAAACTTCATGAGGATAACGATCCATTTTTTTTTCTAATCCAACAATTTTCATGACTTGAGGCACTATTTTATTAATTTTTTTCGCTGGTTTTCCGCAAACTTCTAATGCAAAAGCTACATTTTCTTTTAAATTTTTTTGTGGCAATAACTTAAAATCTTGAAAAATAACTCCAATCTGACGGCGTAAAAAAGGAATTTCACTGTGGTTAATGTTTGTTATGTCCCATCCACCTACAAGAACTTTGCCAGCATCTAACCTTTCTTCTCCTATTAAAATTTTAACTATTGTTGTTTTTCCAGAACCAGACTGCCCAACTATGGAAACAAATTCGCTGGGTCTAATGCATAAAGTTGCCGCATTTAATGCTTTTACATCTGGCGGATAAAATTTTGAAGTATTTAATAGCTTAATCATATCTGAAATAATTTTCAATTCTCAATAATCAATTATCAATAAATTATCAATTTTAAATGATCATTGGAAATTGATTATTGGTTGATTATTGATACTTGATAATTGAAATTTTTTGTCATTTAATTTTGGTGATTGATTATTTTATGAATAGTGGTTCAATTTTAACATTAATAATGCCTGTTTTTAAAGATGCTATTTTTGAAAATGCTATTTTGTCCAAATCAATCGCTCTGTTAGGATGCAAACCCCTGTGAGGGCCATAATCATTAATTTTTACATCAATAAATTTGTTATTTTCAATATTATAAACACGCAGGATTGATCCTTTTGAAAAATCAGGAGATGCGGCAAAATTTCCATTTTTATACGCATACCAACTTGCCTGCCCAGTTGTTAAAATTTGAGGGTTTTCAAAAACAGCTATTCGCGCAAATGGAAGATGGATTAAAGAACGAACAAATTTTTGCTCTAGATAATCTTTTGTTGGCAATGGCCGCCAAGCAGTATAATTTTTATCATAAAAAAATACTTGCTTATAATTATTTGAAATTTCATTGTAAGAAAATTGGATGTAAAATGGCTTGTGATTATTATACGCTTTTTTATTTATAAATTCAAATTGATAAATTTCGCTAATTTTATTTAACTCCAATGGCATTTCCATTTCATGATTAATCCTTTCTATTTGAACTGTTGTGGATTGATTTAATATTTCAGGCATTAATGACAATTTTAATTCGCTATTAAAAGCGTTCACAGTATAGCCCTTTTGTATTGTTGGCTGATCTAAAAAAATGCTGTACTTATTATTTTGAACAGCATCTATTTGCTCCGCGGTAGTTTGATTAATATAAAAAAAACTACAGACAATCAGAAAACATATAAACATTTTAGCATAAATCATATAAGCATTTAAACATTTAATCATTTTAAATAATTCGTAATTGACAATTCGTAATTGACAATTGATTATGGAGCGGGTGAGCGGAATCGAACCGCCATTTTCAGCTTGGAAGGCTGACATAATAACCATTATACGACACCCGCAAAATTAGTTAAAAGTTATAAAGTTCATAAAGTTAAAAGTTGATTGAATAAAATGTTTTTAAGTTTCTGGCTCTGGCTTCGTCACTTTAATTGCAAAATGTTCCTTTGTGTCATCCCCGTGCAAACGGGGATCCAGATTAATTCGATAAACACTGGATCCCCGTTTGCACGGGGATGACAAAAAGAAATGTTTTTGCAATTTTTAGACAGTTTTGCAATTTAAAGAAAATTGACTTTATAACTTTATAACTTTCAACTTTATAAACTAACAAATCCATCTTTCATTCTCATAATTCTTTTTGCTTTTGCCGCAATATCGGATTCATGCGTGACCAAAATAACAGTATGACCTTTTTTATTAAGACTTTCAAAAATTTGCATAATTTGTTCACCTGACTTGCTATCCAAATTTCCTGTTGGTTCATCAGCAAAAATAATTTCCGGATTATTAATCAACGCGCGCGCGATTGCCACGCGCTGTTGTTCTCCTCCAGAAAGTTGATTGGAATAATGATGCAATCTATGCCCCAACCCAACTCTGTTCAAAACTTCTTCCGCTCGTTTATTTTTTAATTTATTTGATAAATTATTTAATTCGTGACTATTAGTTGTAGATTCGTTGTCATTGGTGTAAACTAATGGCAATTTAACATTTTCTAAAACAGTTGTTCTTGGCAATAAATTAAAAGACTGGAAAACAAATCCAGCTTTTTTATTTCTCAAATATGCTAATTCACTATCATCTAATTGAGCGACATTTTGTTTTTCAAAAAAATAATTACCACTGCTTGGTTTAATTAAAAATCCTAAAATATGCATTAAAGTTGATTTCCCAGATCCACTCGGGCCTATAATCGCAACAAATTCTCCTTGATCAATATTCAAACTAATACCTTTTAAAACTTTTGTTACAAGATTATCAGTTTGATATTCTTTTGTAAGATTTTGGATATTAATCATATAAACATTTCAACATTTTTGTTGTAGAGACGAGGCACTGCCTCGTCTCTACGCAGGTCAAAACCACTAAACTAATAAAAAAATCCAAATAAATAAAGTGGGATTTTGTTGCGATCAGATATTAAAATATCATCTAAAACAAGGAACGCGTTTTTTAAATCTTGAATTTGTTTATTACTTTTTTTTCTTCCGCCTACTTCAAAAATAAAATTATTTACTTTTAAGTCGCCTTGCGCGCTGTAAACAGGAATATGCCCTGCATTTTGCAGTTGGTTTAAAATAAATAATTCTCTTGTCGCGCCAATATCTATTCGACTGCCAATAGTTTTATTAATAGTATGTAATAAATTTGTATTATCTAAAAATACTTTTTTAGCATAACGAATTAAAGAGTGCCCTGTTTTATTAGTGGTTAAAAAACGAATTAATCCTGTCTGCTCTAAAATATCTAAATATTCAGAAATAGTGGCGTAATTTTTATTAAGACTATTTGCTAATTTATTTGGATTAATTTCACCAGGAGATATTGTAGCTAAAAAATATAAAATTTGCTTAAATACAATTAAATTTTGCGTTTTTAAATGATAAAAACTGGCAATGTCTTCGTAAATAATTTTATCTATTATATTATTAAGCTGCTGAAAATATAATTGTTTATTTTTTGTTTCTTTAAAAAACGGATAATAGCCATGGACTAAATATTCATTAAAATATTTTAAAATATTTT
>JAHJJO010000035.1 GCA_018822835.1 Patescibacteria group bacterium | reverse complement strand
GGGTTTCCAGCAGGCGGGCAAAAAGGAAGGGGGTTGGGGGGAAGGAATTTTTGCCCGCCTGCCGAAGCGAAGCCCCGCCGCCCTGCCCGAAGCATTGAGGGCAGAGTCAAGCAAAAACATTTTCTTTTCCTTAATTGAAAAAATTTTTAGGGGGCGCGCGAAATCAAAAATTGTAAAGAAAATGTTTTTGCTTGGCTTGCGAGCGTCAGCTCGCGGCGGCGGGGCGGAGCGTCAGTTTCGTTCAAAGAAGGTTCGCGCATTTTCAAACAAAGGGCACCAATAAGGACTTCGCGATTTTTTGCGGGGGGGGGCAAAGGAACTCCCTAATTTCGTTTGACTAAATGGTAAAAAATTCATATACTAACTTGTAGATAGTTAAAACTTTGTATACTTACTAACTATCATAGTAAAACTATACGAATATGTCAAACAAAAAAACTACAATCAGTAACAACATAAAGAAATACCGAAACAAGCTCGGTATTTCTCAAGATGTCTTATCAAAAAGGGCAAATTTAGCTTTTCATACGATTGCCAAAATTGAAGCTGGCGCAACGCCCAACCCTACCATTAATACCGTTAAAAAAATTGCTGACGCATTGGGCGTTTCGCTTGATGATTTAATGAAATAAATAATTATGGCCAAATCGTTAAATAAAAATTTGCACAAAGCAAACAAAGCTAAAAAAGACGAGTTTTATACGCAACTGGTTGATATTGAAAAAGAATTAAAACGCTACAAAGAACAGTTTCGCGGCAAAGTAGTTTTTTGCAATTGTGATGATCCAAAAGAAAGCAATTTCGTTAAATATTTTAGTATGAATTTTGAACATTTGGGGCTTAAGAAATTGATAGCCACACATTACAAAGAAGCAAATTTATTTACCCAAGAATCGCCTTATAAACTGGAATATACTGGCGATAAAAATAATAATCGTATGCCTGATCCAGACGAGTTTATGACCAAGATGATCAGCACTGGCGATTTTCGTAGTGAGGAGTGCATTGAACTATTAAAACAAGCCGATATAGTTGTAACTAATCCGCCATTTTCTCTGTTTCGCGAATATGTCGCGCAACTTATAGAGCATAAGAAAAAATTTTTAATAATTGGCAACACAAATGCGCTAACTTATAAAGAGATTTTTAAATTAATTAAAGATAATAAAATTCACACCGGTTATACTAATTTTAATGTTGGTATGTTTTTTATTGTGCCGAATGATTGGGAAAAATTCCATCATATTGATAAAAATGGTAATAAAATAGCACGTGTATCAACATCGTGTTGGTTCACAAATTTAGAAGTTGGAAAGCATAAAGAGCATATAATATTATATAAAAAATATAATTCTGATGAATATCCTAAATATGACAACTATGACGCAATTAATGTAAACAAATATGCTGACATTCCTTGTAACTACGAGGGTGTGATTGGCGTGCCGATAACTTTTATTGATAAATATAATCCAGAACAATTTGAAATAGTAAAATTTCGAAAGGGCGACGATGATAAAGATTTATCTATAAATGGAAAATTTCCTTATTTTCGAATTTTAATTAAAAATAAGAAAGTTGGAAAATAATAAAGAGAATATGAAAAAAGAACAAAAAATTGGTTTTTTCTTATATTGTAGAAAAGAACAAAAAATATTGCTCCATTTTAGAGATGGTAAAACAAAAGATAGTCCATATAAATGGGATTGTTTTGGAGGGGAGATTGAGAACGATGAAACCCCGGAAGAAGCACTCGCAAGAGAATTGTTTGAAGAACTTAGGATTTCTGTTAGATTTGGTGAGAAAAAATTACTATACAAAAATGAAGCAGGAAATAATTTTTATTGTATTAATTTTCCATTTGATAGGACGGGAGAAATAATACTTGGCGAAGGCGGAGGATTGGGATGGATTTCAATAGAATGTGTTCTCAAGATGGAGGGGCTCACGGATGAAGCAAAAGAAATTATGTCAGAATTTAAAAATCAAAAATAATTTTATGAATGGTCAAAATAAAAACAATCAAATTATAATTTACAATACCGAAGACGGCGAGACTAAATTTATTAAAATTAAAAAATGAAGAATAATAAAATTATGAATGACCTTATAAACATTAAAGTAATTCAAAAAGAATTTAATGGCGAGAAAAAAAGATTTGTTAACGCAAGGGAATTGCATGGCTGGCTTGGTGTTGGAAAATTTTTCGCGAATTGGATTAAAGACAGAATAAATAAGTATGATTTTACGGAAAATTTGGATTATTTTATAGCCTTCCCCCAATTTGGTGATGGCTTAAAACTCAATAAAACTGGCAAATTGGATGAAAAAGTGGTTGTTTCCATTTTGGAACATACCACTCAGCACGGCGCAATAGCGGGTAAAATTCAAAATAAATTTGTAAAATATTATAATTTAGACACTAAAAATAATAAAAAATAATTTTATGCCCAAAAAAAATAAAAAAATAATTCCAAGCAACAACAGTTTTACCGAATTTTTGCTTTATACGACTCCAAACGGAAAAGTAAAAGTGGAGATTTTTTTGCGCGATGAAAATATTTGGTTGACGCAGGCAAAAATTGCTAAACTTTTTGATGTGGATAGGAGCGTTGTCGCAAAACACTTACAGAATATTTTTTCAGAAGGTGAATTGGATAAAAACTCAACTTGTGCAAAAATTGCACAAGTTCAAAGTGAAGGCAATCGGCGCGTAAAAAGAGATATTGAATTTTACAACCTTGACGCCATTATATCTGTTGGTTATCGGGTCAATAGCTCTAAAGCGACCCATTTTCGCGTTTGGGCGACGGCACGGTTAAAAGAATATATTATTAAAGGATTTACTATGGATGACGAACGGTTGAAAAATCCTAATAATATTTTTGGTCAAGACTATTTTGAAGAACAATTAGCCAGAATTCGCGATATTCGTTCCAGTGAAAGAAGATTGTATCAAAAAATTACCGACATCTACGCCCAATGTAGCGCTGATTATAATCCCAACGAGGAAATCACCAAACAATTTTTTGCTACCGCGCAGAATAAACTGCATTTTGCCATTACCAGTAAAACCGCGGCGGAAATAATCAGCGAACGGGCAAATAACAAAAAACCGAATATTGGACTTACCACATGGAAATACGCGCCGAAAGGAAAAATCAGAGAAACTGATGTC
>JAHJJO010000034.1 GCA_018822835.1 Patescibacteria group bacterium | reverse complement strand
TTTTGGACATCGGATGTCTGCTTTTTGTTTATAATAATTATATTTTTTAACACTATATTCTCTATATTTCTCTTGGTCCGCGTATGTTTTATGGCAAAAACTATTAGGATATTTTTTTTGAAGTTGGGTTAATATTTGATTTGTAATTTTTTGAACTTCTTTAAGTGGATGATATTTTAATAAAGCTAATTTATCATGCGCTTGACGCAAATTTGTATGCCAGCTTAATTGAGTTGTAATTCCTGCTGGCAAAAAACTTCTCATAATATCAAAATAACGCGCTTGAATTGCTTTTAAATATACTTCTTCTTTTTCATCTTGTTTGCGCGGATATTTTGTAATTAAATGTTTTTGAATTTTATTTTGATTGTTTACATAAAATTCCATCCAATTATTCAAAATTGTTTTGGATTCTTCTGTGCCAACCGGATCAATAATCGCCTGCTTGGACATATTAACATATCTGGTGCTTGTTTCCTGACCTGAATATAATTGCCAGTCTTGAATTGCTTTATCAGCCAGCATGCTTATTCCTTCAATAAAAATAGTAGTACTGCCACAATCAGCAATGCTATTATGTCCATACCCAACATAAAATTTTTCCATAAATTTGCCAGATCCTGATTGTCTTACTTTTTCAACATGTTCCTTAACACTTTGCGGACTGCGTGAATACAATGCCTGTAACATAGCATTGTCTTCTGGGTTAAATTCGTCGTAGATAAATATTCTTGAGTTCATAAAGTTTATAAAGCATGCCCTGAGCGAAGGCGTAGGGTCAAAAGTTTATAAAGTCATTTAACTTTGGCTTCGTCAGAATCTCTCAGCAGAGGATTCTGACGCTTTCTGAATATTGACGTTTTTGCCTTACTGATCATTATAAGCAGTTATTGCATCATCAAGAAGATCAAATTGCACTCCTGCTTCAGCAAAAATTTGTTTGCTTCTTTCGCCAGCATGATAATCTTGGGCGCAAACAATTCTTTTAATCCCTGAATTTATAAGCATTTTAGCGCAAGCATAACAAGGCGTCATTTTGATATAAAGAGTAGCTCCTTCCAATGATACGCCTGTTTTTGCAGCTTGGCAAATAGCATTTTGTTCCGCGTGAGCTGTGCGAATGCAATGCCTTGATTGATGTCCATCTGGGTGAGTAACGCCATGCATTTCATGGCCTATTTCATCGCAATGAGCAAGTCCAATAGGAGAGCCGACATAACCAGTGGCAATAATCATTTTATTTTTTACCATAATACAACCTGTTCGCCCTCTGTCGCATGTTCCTCGAGAGCCAACTATTTCAGTAATTTTCATAAAATATTCATCCCAAGATGGTCGTTTATATTTATTTCGCATAAAACAATAATCAATTATCAAATATCAATAATCAATTCACCCTGTTAAATCCTGTGGAACAGGAATTTTGTCAGAGACAAAATTATTTAACAGGGTAAATAATCAAATATTCAATGATCATTGAATATTTGATTATTTACCCTATTAAATGCGAAGCAATTTTTATTCACCCTATTAAATCCTGCGGGGTAGGCGCGAAGCAATTTAATAGGGTGAATAAAAATTATTTAACAGGGTGAATTGAAACTTGATTATTGAAAATTGAAAATTAGAAATTAAAAATTCATTCCTAATTTCTAATTCCTAATTCCTAATTCCATTAATACGTTGTAGTACACACATATGTAACTACATTACTATATTTTCCAATTGCTTGTAAAGAATCAATTTCTAATTTATAAACAATACTAATAATATCGCCATCTACTGTTGTAGCGCTATTTTTATAAGCAACTTCTTCTGAAGAACTAGTAATTGCGGCATAAGTATTATCTGCTGAAAATCTATCTACTGTTCCGCTTCCTAATATGTCATCAGATGTATGATAACCAAAACCTCCTGAAGCAGGCCAAACGCTTGGAGAAGAATTGGTGCCTGAAATATCAGGAATAATATTGCTATTTTTTAAATTTATTAAATTTTGATTTTCTTGAATAGTAATTCTATATCCAGTTTCACTGTTAGTCATTATATTTAATTTTTGGCCTGCCACTGCAGAAAGATTTGGAGTTAAATCTTGAAAATCAATCCATCCAAAGCCGCCTGTTGAAATGTCTGTCATTTCTCCTTCTACGCTTATATCGGCATCAATTCCTGAAATATTAAAACTTAAATATGGCTCTGTAATAATTTTAGAATTACCTGCGATAAAAGGAAAATAGTCCGAATTTATATTATCAGGCGAAGAAACAGTAAAATAAGTTTTATCTCCAATGTACAATCCAACTGTCCTGTCTACTCCTGCGAACCAATCAATGTCATAAGTTATAAAATAATAAGAGCTAGAAGCAGTAAAAATTTGAGCAGGATTTAATATTATATTAGCTGTGCTGCTTGCAAAAGGATCTTGGGCGTCAGCAACTAGCATATCTTTATCTGTATCAAATATTAAATCGCCATCGTCTTTCCAAATTTTAATTTTATCAACATCAATGTCTTCCATAGTAGAAGAGCTGGTTTTATCTATCCGCAAAGCAGTCCATTCTACTGTTCCAGAGCTGCTGCTCGCGGTCAATCTTGTCATTGGAATATTAATTTGACCTTGGTCAACTGTTTCTGGCGCTAAATTTGGCGGGTCAATAGTTGCTTGATCTATTGCTTCGTTTAAATTATATATATCCGTACTTGAAGTAGGCGCTCTGTCAGCTTCTATTTCAGGGTCTGAAAAAAGCGTTGAAAAATAAAAATTAAAATAAGTAGCAGGTTCTTCAATATAAGTTTTTTTAGTATAAAATTCTACGTAACCAGGTGTGGTGGTAGTTATTTTTACCCCCAATGTTCCAGAGTCATATTCTCCATTAGAAAGAGTGCTAGTAGAATAAGTTTCTAAAGTAGACCAGTCAGTTCCATTGTTAGTTGACCTATAAAAATTTAAATTATATTGCGCGGAGCTATTATATTTTAATTTAAATTTATACCAAATTAAATCATAACCAGGCGGATTAAAAAAAATTTGGTAAGCAGTATTAGTTGCTAATTCTGATGGAATATTTTCAATTTCTAATTGCGCGAAAATATTATGAAAAGTATCTGCTGCTTGACCTTTAAAAATTTCATGTTCAACCGTAGAAGACGCGTGTCTATCTGCTTGATCGTCAATTGAAATAGTTGTATAGCTTGGCCATAACATAGCCTGAATAAAATCCATTTTACAAATAACAATGCTTATAAAAATAATTAAAATAAATATAAAT
>JAHJJO010000033.1 GCA_018822835.1 Patescibacteria group bacterium | reverse complement strand
TTTTGGACATCGGATGTCTGGCCATTTTTGTATCATTAATAAATTTTTGTGGTTTAATTTATTTATTTCTTGATTCTTAATTGATAATTGATTCCAGATTACTTCTGTAACAAACGGGATAAAAGGATGCCAAAGCTTTAATAAATTTTCCAAAATATAGAATAAAATTTTTTGCTTTGCTGTATTATTATTCGTAGTTATTCGTTTTTTATTCGTATCTATTCGTGTTTCACATTCAAATTTACTGACTTCCAAATACCAATCCGCAAAATCATTCCATGTGAACTCGCGTAATTTTTCACCTGCCTGTGAAAATTTATAATTTTTTAAATCATTATCAACTTCTTTAATTAAATTATTTAATTTCCCTAAAATCCATCGGTCTGCATCAGTTAGGTTGGAAGAAACTAAGTTTCCAAAAAAATTATTCAGAAAGCTTTTGCTTTCAGAATAATTTTTTGGAAACTTAGTTTCTATTACAAATCTTGCTATATTCCATAACTTATTTATAAAATTTCTGCATCCTTCAATCTTCTCCTCGCTTAATCGCATATCATTTCCCGGAGTGTTGCCGATCAGCAAGGCTAAACGAACCGCGTCAGTGCCAAATTTTTCTATCATATCCAATGGGTCAATTCCATTGCCTTTTGATTTGCTCATTTTTTTGCCATTTTTATCTAAGACCATTCCATTTAAATAAACATTTTCAAAAGGAATTTCCCCTATCGCAAATAAAGACATCATTATCATGCGCGAAACCCAAAGTGTTAAAATTTCATATCCTGTTTCTAAAACCTGTGTTGGATGAAATCTTGCTAAATCTTCTGATGGCTTGCCGTCCGTAGCCTTGGCGAAGGACGGCCAACCCAAGGTTGAAAAAGTCCACATCCCAGACGAAAACCATGTATCAAGGGTGTCAGGATCTTGTTTCCAACCCTCACCTTTCGGCGGTTCAACGCCAACATAAACCTCTTTATTCACTGTTTGAAATTTAGGATTTGGGATTTCATTGAAAATTGAAAATTGAAAATTGAAAATTTCCTGTTTACGATAGTAAACAGGGATGCTGTGCCCAAACCAAATTTGTCTTGAAATGCACCAGTCATGCAAATTTTCCATCCAATGCAAATATTGTTTAGTAAATCTTTCTGGAATAAATTTTATTTTATTACTTTTTACAACTTCAATCGCCGCTTGTTTAAGCGACTTATTGCCTAATTTTTCTATTTTTTTATTTACATCAACAAACCATTGCTTTGATAGAAGCGGCTCAATTGCTGTGTTGCAACGATAACAGATTGATAAATTATTATTAATATCTTCTTGTTTTTCTAATAAATTATTATTCTTTAATTTTTTAACTATCATCTCTCTAGCTAATTTAACAGTTTTGCTAGAATATGCGCCAAAACCCTGATGAATTTTTCCTTGCTCGTCTATAACTTTAATAATTTTTAAATTATTTTTTTTAGCCATCTGCCAGTCTGCCATAGAATGGGCTGGAGTAACGCCCAATGCTCCTGTTCCAAATTTCATGTCAACTTCTTTGTCTGTAATAATTTTTAAATTCAAATTAACTCCGCAAAAATCAACTTTATAAGTTTTGTTAATATATTTTTTATATCGCGCGTCTTTCGGATTCACAGCAACAGCAGTGTCTCCTAATTTTGTTTCAGGTCTTGTTGTCGCGATTGTAAATGGAAAATCCTTGTTATATTTAAAATAATATAATTTTGCTTCCTGCTCTTTGTATTCAACTTCATCGTCAGCAAGCGTGGATTGACAGCGCGGACACCAGTTAACTATTCGCTCTCCGCGATAAATTATTCCAGCTTCATGCATATCAACAAACATTTGCGCGACTGCTTTTTTTCTTTGATCATCAAGCGTAAATGCTTCGCGCGACCAATCTAAAGAAGCGCCCATTTTTCTTGTTTGATGCAGAATAGTCGCTTGCGTTTCTTTTAAGAATTTCCATACTTCTTTTAAAAATTTGTCTTTGCCTAAATCATGTCGAGTTAATCCTTGCTCTCTTAATAATTTTTTTTCAACAACGTTCTGAGTCGCAATTGACGCATGATCAGTACCAGGTATCCACAATGTTTTATAGCCCTTCATCCGATGATAACGAATCATTAAATCTTCAATAGCAAGGACAGAAGCGTGACCGATATGCAGTTTATCAGTAATATTTGGCGGAGGCAAAACAATGGTATAAGTTGGCGCATTTTTTTCACAGGGCAAATTATCAGGATTAAAATATCCTGATTTTTCCCATTTTTCATAAATTTTGTCCTCGTAATCTTTTGGATTATACACTTTTGGAAGTTCTTGTTTCATGTTGTTATAATAACATACCTATTAAATTTTACATAGTTAAAATGCTATCACAAAAAATTCTAACAAAATTAAAAAATTCGTATAAAAATTATCAATAATCAATTATCAATAATCAATTCACCCTATTAAATCCTGCAGAGCAGGAATTTTGACCATCCCCAGTTTTCTAAGTTAAAAACTGAGGATGGTCAAAATTATTTAATAG
The DNA here is from genome assembly GCA_018822835.1 of Patescibacteria group bacterium. Lineage (GTDB taxonomy): Bacteria > Patescibacteriota > Patescibacteriia > Patescibacteriales > JAHJJO01 > JAHJJO01. Next base: position 2,435 of record JAHJJO010000033.1, on the reverse strand, counting down.
GGTAAATATCCAAGTATTAAATGATCATTGAAAATTGATTATTTATTGATCATTGATATTTGATACTTGAAACTTTTTGTAGTATTAGATATTATTCGGAGTCATATTTATCTATAAAACTTTTTAACGCTATTCTGTTTGACGCGAATTTCAACCGTGATAAACTTGAATTAATGGAAAATTTACTTCAACAATTAAATAAGGAACAATTATCAGCTGTTACTCATAAACATGGGTCATTATTGATTGTTGCTGGCGCAGGAACAGGCAAAACAACAGTAATTACTCAACGCATCGCTTATATGATTGAAAAAAAATTAGTAAAACCAGATGAAATTTTAGCTTTAACTTTTACTGAAAAAGCTGCCGGAGAAATGGAAGAACGAGTTGATCGGATTTTGCCAATTGGATATTTTGATTTGTGGATTTCCACTTTTCATGGTTTTGGAGAACGGATTCTTAAAGAGCATGGCATAGATATTGGCTTGTCCAATGATTGTAAATTATTAAATGAATTTGAGCAATATTCATTAATTATAAAAAATTTAGATAAATTTGATTTGGATTATTATAGGCCAATGGGCAATCCTACAAAATTTATTAAAACATTAATTAAACATTTTTCCCGTGTTAAAGATGAGGATATTAGTCCGACTGAATATTTGAAGTATGCGGAAGGACTGAAAGAAAACTTAGATAATATGTTAAGTACAGGTGGGATGCAAAAAAAACAAAAAACAAAATGTAAACAAATGCAAAATGCAAAATGCAAAATGCAAAATTCTATTGAGAAGCAAGAAGTGGCGCGGATTAACGAAGTGGCGAATGCTTATCATATTTATCAACAACTATTATTAGACAATAATTCATTTGACTTTGGCGATTTAATAAATTATTGCTTAAAATTATTTAGAGAACGACCTGCTATTTTAGAAAAATATAGACAAAAATTTCAATTTATTTTAGTTGACGAATTTCAAGATACTAACTGGGCGCAATATGAATTAATAAAAATGTTAGCTGCGCCAAAAAACAATTTAGTTGTTGTCGCAGACGATGATCAAGCGATTTTTCGCTTCAGAGGCGCATCAATGAGCAATGTTTTGCAATTTCAAAAAGACTATCCTAAATCAAAAAAAATTATTTTAATAAATAATTACAGGAGCAAGCAAAATATTCTTGATTTGTCTTATAAATTTATTCAATTAAACAATCCAAACCGATTAGAATGTCAGTTTAAAAATCAAGCAGCTGTTTTGAAATTAAATAAAAAATTAATAGCGCAAAATAAAGGCGATGGCGTGATAGAAGTAATTCAGGGAACTGATTTGCAGGATGAAGTAAGGCATGTGGTTGGAAAAATAGCTGAGTTAAAGGAAACTAAGTTTCCAAAAACAGCTCCTCCCATTTTTGGAAACTTAGTTTCCACCAATTCTCAACCTGTCACTTGGAACGATTTTGCGATACTTGTTAGGGCGAATGAAAGCGCTAAGGATTTTTGCGCTACTTTGGAAGCAACCGGACTTCCATATCAATTTTTATCTTCAAGGGGCTTATACGCCAAGCCAATTATAATGGACATTATTGCTTATTTAAAATTATTAGATAATTATCATGAAAGTTCTGCTGTTTATAGAGTGCTAAATTTGCCTATTTTTAATTTTAGTTATCAAGAGTTAGTGAATTTTAATTATTGGGCAAGAAAAAAAACATGGTCGCTTTATGAAGTTTTACGAAGCGCTGTTAGTTTAAATTTAGGACAAAAAATTAATGAAAAAATAAATAAATTTATATCTTTTATTGAAAAGCACAGCGCCTTGACAAGGGAAAAAAATGTTAGTGAAATAATTTTTGCATTTTTAAATGACAGTGGATATTTAAAATATTTATTGAACACTGAAGACACTAAAAGAATAGAAAAAAACACGGATAACACTGAAAGGGCATCACTTGAAAATATGTCTATGCTGAATCAATTTATGAAAAAAGTAAAAACCTTTGAATCGGCTAATGATGATAAAACTGTTAAAGCTTTTTTACTTGAATTGCAAATGGAAATAGATGCTGGAGAACAAGGAGCTTTGCCTGTTGATCCTGAATCAGGACCTGAAGCAATTAAAATAATGACAGTGCATAGCGCTAAAGGTCTTGAATTTAAATATGTATTTGTTGCTAATATGGTTGATAAGCGTTTTCCGACTATTGAACGCAGAGATCCAATTTTAATTCCAGATCCATTAATTAAAGAAATTTTACAAATCGGTGACATTCATTTAGAAGAAGAGCGGCGATTATTTTATGTTGCTATGACAAGAGCAAAAGACCATTTATATTTTTCATGGTCTCCTTATTATGGGGGAACTCGTAAAAAAAAGCCGTCAAGATTTTTAACGGAATTAGACATCCGATGTCCAAAAACAGCCCCGCCCCAGTTC
>JAHJJO010000032.1 GCA_018822835.1 Patescibacteria group bacterium | reverse complement strand
TTATAGTAAAAAATATTATATTCACTTAATAAATTATATTGGCTTGGTTTTATTTATTATTTCTTTTCAAACGTTGCTTCATTTTTTTGTGCCAGAGCTACAGTGGAAGCAGGTAGTAAGCAGAGGAGACGGTGGTGGATATATTGGAATGATTTTTAGTTTAATGTTTAACCATATTTTAGATTTTTGGGGAAGCCTAATTGTTTTAATAGGGCTTTTTTTTATTTCATTAATATTAATGTTCAATATTCCATTATCAGCGTTAGTCGGGCCAGAAAGTTTATTAGCTAAAATATTATATCCCGTAAAAATGATATTTCATAGATTATTTAAGTATGAAGAAAAATATATTGAAGAAGAAGATGATGAAGAAGATCAAGAAAACATGGAAAAAATAAAACAAAACAATCAAGGCGTATTATTTCACCAAAAAAATATTAAAAATAATTTAGAAACATTAAATACGGCGGGCGCGTTAATTAATGTTAATCAAAAAGAAAAAGAAAAAAATAAATCAATTTTAAAGCCAAGCAATATTCAAATAGATTTGCCACTAGATTTATTAAGCCATAAAATTGGAAGTCCGACAAGCGGAGATATAAAAGCGAATTCTTTAAAAATACAGGCAACATTAGAGCATTTTGGGATTATGGTTACTATGGGGGAAATTATGGTTGGGCCAACTGTAACTCAATATACATTTAAACCAGCTGAAGGAATAAAATTATCACGGATTACTTCTTTAAATAACGACTTGGCGTTATCTTTGGCTGCTCATCCAATTCGCATAGAAGCGCCTATTCCTGGAAAGTCATTAGTCGGAATTGAAGTTCCAAACCAAATTAAGGCAATTGTTAGATTAAGAGAAGTTTTAGAAACAGATGAATTTAAAAATAGAAAAAACAATTTAATGCTTGCTATTGGAAAAGATGTTGCGGGAAAAATTTGGCTTTATAATTTAGAAAAAATGCCGCACCTTCTTGTTGCTGGAGCAACAAATTCAGGCAAATCAGTCTGTTTAAATTCTTTAATTATTAGTCTTCTTTATCAAAATGATCCTGATGATTTGCGTTTTATTATGGTTGACCCTAAACGGGTTGAACTCCCTATTTATAATGGAATTCAACATTTATTAACTCCTGTAATAACAGATGTTAATAAAACTATTAATGCTTTGAGGTGGTGCTTAAATGAAATGGATAGAAGATTTGAAATTTTATCAAAGTATGAGAAAAAAAACATACAAACATACAATAGCGCGATTATTTCAAACAAAATAGATGAAGTAAAATTGCCTTATATTGTTTTTATTATTGATGAATTGGCTGATTTAATGGTAACAGCTGGACGAGACATTGAAGCAGGCATAATTCGTCTCGCGCAAATGGCAAGGGCGGTTGGCATCCATTTAATTTTAGCAACGCAACGGCCAACTGTTGATGTTATTACTGGATTAATTAAAGCTAATATGCCTGCCCGCATTGCCTTTTCAGTAGTGTCAGGCGTTGATTCTAAAACAATTTTGGATAGTTTGGGCGCGGAAAAATTATTAGGACAGGGAGATATGCTTTTTACAACTGCTGATATTTTTAAGCCAAGGCGTCTTCAAGGAGCTTTTGTTGATGACAAAGAAATTAAAAATATTGTTAATTACATTAAATCAAAAAGCAAAGAAGCTAATTATGTTGATGCAGTTATTGAGCAACAAAAAGTGCGTGGCATGGCAGGGGTTGGATTATCTGGCAATGAAGACGGAGAAGAAGGAGATGAATTATTAGAACAAGCTAAAGAAATCATAATTAAAACACGTAAAGCGTCAGCAACTTTTTTGCAAAGACAATTAAGCATTGGTTACGCTCGCGCTGCCCGTATTCTTGATACACTTGAACAAGCAGACATAATAGGACCTTCTATGGGAGCTAAGCCCCGTGAGATTTTAATTAGCAGGGAACAGTATGAATTTATGAATGAACAAGCTATAAGTGGAATGAGCCTGCATAGCAAAGATGAAACAGAAGCTCCTGAAGAATATTTATCAGAAGAAAATAATGAAAATCAGGAAATCGCAAAAAGCGATGAAGATGATAAAGAAGAAAGCGATGAAGAAAAAAATGAAAATATAGAAAAATACTTTGCAAAATAACAGAAAAATAATTTTCAATAATCAATTTTCAATTGTCATCCGCCGTGGCGGACAATTTTCAATGATCATTTAATACTTGGTTATTGATTGATCATTGATCATTAATTATTGAAAATTGAAAATTTTATTTTTTTTACTTATGTTACAAAAACAATCTGAAATTAGAAAAGCTTATTTTTTAAATAAATTTGTTATTATCACGCCAGGAAGATTAACGCGACCTCGTGATATAGTTGAGCAAAGCGTTGAAAAAAGCCTTAAAAAATGCATATTTTGTCTTGAAAATATAGAAAAAAAATTGTTAATCAAAAAATATAGCAACAAAATAGTTGCTTTAAAAAATAAATATCCTTCAGTGTCTTTGAGCAATCCCAAAGCTTATGGAACGCAAGAAGTAGTTATTGAAACTACTAAGCATAATGAAAGTTTTGTTGATTTTTCTATTGCTCACATCGAGCTTTATTTGCAAGTTTTAGCTGACCGTTTGAAAGAAATTTCTAAAAATAAAAAAATAGAATATATTTTAGAATTTAAAAATCATGGTTCAAAAGCGGGCGCTTCTATTAAACATGAGCATTCTCAAATTTTTGCAACAAAAATTTTGCCATACGATGTGTTTGAAGAACTTGAGTTGTTCAAAGAATATAAAGCAAAAAATAAAACATGCCCTTATTGTGATATCTTAAAAAAAGAACTTAAAAGCAGTAGAAAAATATACGAAGATGATTATGTCGGAGCCTTTGCTCCTTTTGCCAGTGAATATCATTATGAAGCGTGGATTTTTCCAAAACGGCATACTGATAATATGGCTACATTAAAAAAAAGCGAAATTAAATCCATGGCAAAATGTTTAAAATTTATTCTTTCTAAAGTAAAAAAGTTAGGATTGGCTTATAATTTTTTTATGCATCAAGTTGTATCTGCGCATGACCAACACTTTTATATTAAACTTCAGCCACGCGATATTAATGTATGGGCAGGTGTAGAATTAGGATCAGGTCTTGTAATAAATTCTATTTCCCCTGAAAAAGCAGCTGAATATTATCTCGCATAACGCATAACGCATAACGCATAATTTTACAGAAGTGTTTTTTTAGAACCATCAAATCCTTTAAATAAAAAAGTCCCGCCGATTCGGCGGGTATTTCGATTCGGGGGTATTGACAAAATTTTAAATTCTGTTATTATTATTTTAATACCTTGTTTACGCATTTATAAATTTGCTTTAGATCTGTAAAACTTATTGTTTAGCAGGTCTACTGTAGAAATTTTTTCAAAAAATAAAATTTAATTTTATAAAAAGATTTTTGTTTATTTTATAAAAGTGTGTGGTCGAAGCAGGGGAAAATTTAAATAAGTGTGCTGTTTAGAGTAATTTTAATTACCCACGCACTTTGAATTATTTTTAAATATTATGTCAAAGAAACTTTACGTAGGAAGTCTCCCTTATGAGACAACTGAAAACGATTTAAAAGAATTATTTGGTCAAGCAGGAGCAGTAACATCAGCAAATGTTATTATGGACAAGTTTTCAGGACGAAGCAAAGGCTTCGGATTTGTAGAAATGTCTTCTGAAGAAGAAGCGCAAAAAGCCATTGAAACCTTTAATGGGCATCAATTAGGCGAAAGAACTATTATAGTTAATGAAGCGCGTCCAATGGAAGAACGAAGACCAGGAGGTGGAGGTGGCGGCGGAGGTCGTGACTTTAACAGAAGAAGTAATTATTAATTAATAATTATATTTTCTAAGAAACAAAAAACTCGCATAATGCGAGTTTTTTGTTTCTTAGCTCTTAGCACTCTTGACAAGTGAGTGCTAATAGTGGTAGAATAAAAAGGAATTAGGAATCAGGAATTATGAATAAGGAATTTTATTTTCTACAAACCATTATTCCTGATTCATAATTCCTACTTCCTAATTTTATGACTGATAGGACTAAACTTATTTTAAATACAATTATCAAAGAACACATCAAAACAGGGGCGCCGGTTGGGTCAAGCGTTTTAGTTGAGAAATATCAATTAGATGTTTCGCCAGCTACTGTTCGCAATGAAATGGCAGAATTGGAATCTGAAGGATATATTGCGCAACCATATACTTCTGCAGGGCGAGTTCCAACTGAACAAGCGTTCAATTTATATATTGAGAATTTAAGTGAAAAAAAGTTAAATAAAGCAGAAATAAATTTATTAGATAATATTTCACAAGGAAGTGATGATTTAAATTTAAAGCAAATAGCCAAAACAATGGCAGGTATTTCTAATAACGCGGTTTTTTGGGCGTTTGAAAAACATAATTTATATTACACGGGAATATCCAACTTATTGCGCCAGCCGGAATTTTCGCAAACTAATTTAATTTATGACATTTCGGCAATTATTGACAGAGTTGATGAAATTATTGGCGAAATTTTTGATGAAACAAAATATGAACCGCAAATTTTGCTTGGATCAAAAAATCCGTTTGGAGATTTTCTCGGCATTGTTTTAACTAAATATAAAATAAAAAATAAAATAGGTATGTTTGGAATTTTAGGTCCGATGAGAATGGATTATGAGAAGAATTTAGCAGTGATGCAGTATATTCAGGATAAAATTTTGTAATTTTTAATTTTGTAATTTTTAAATAAAGATCG
>JAHJJO010000031.1 GCA_018822835.1 Patescibacteria group bacterium | reverse complement strand
CTTGCTTGTTTTGTTGATAAGTCATAAATTTGTTAGTTAAATTTTTATAACCCTATGATAGCAAATCATTGTAATGTTGTAAAAATTTAATTGATTAGTTTTCCTTAGCCTACTGGTTCAGTATATCCAGGACTAATCATATCCCAGCAAAGATTACGACTGGCAACTTGCTTAGCCGGAAAAATAGGCAGGAAATAAACGGTTTTTTCAGGAGGGAATAGAATGCGTAAAACAAACTATTCTCTCCTGTCTCTTTTTAATTTATTATAATTACGAATTATAATCACGAATTAATGCGAATTTAAACGAATTTATACTAATTATAACGGATTAAAAAAGGAGAGAAACAAAAATTTCTAATTTCTAAATTTCTAATTTCTAAATAATTTTAGGGCAAAAGAAAAGGGGAAGGAATTCATCAGAACGCCTTCCCAAGTTGACTCTTTGGGTTGTAAAATTAAAAAAAATTAATTAGTTGTTTTAATCCCTTTGTTCTAGGGCTTATCTTAGATAAAAATATCTAAGTCACTCCACAAGCCCAACAGGATACACTAAACAGTTATGGCAAAGCGCTTACCCTGTTTAGTAATAAACAACATCAAAGAGTCAACTCTATAAAAAAATATAACATAAAAAGAAAAAAATTGTCAAATTTTTTTTGAGTTTAATTAGTTTCTGGAAAACTGCGGAGAGAAGACTGAATCGAACTTATTCGTTATTAATTTTGTCCTTATTTAAGGACATCTGTCTTCTCCGCAGTTTTTCGGGAATTATAAAATAAATTTGACATTATGCAAATTTGCTGTGCAAAGCTACAAAATATGATATAGTAGAATTAAGCTTGCGAAACTAAACTTGGAATGTGAATATACTCATTTTGTCGCTGGATAATAGTTCTAACATTATCCACGACTCCGAGCCATTATCTTTCTTTAATTAAAATCTAATGATATTTTTTCTACTGTATAAGTTTCAATCTCTACTTCTCTGGTCCATTCATCATAATCTAACCCAGCTTTAAGGCAAAGATGGGATAGAAACTGTTCTGCGCTTGGCAATTCATTCCAAACCTGTGGCAAAAATGTCGCTATTCTCCTGTTATGTTTCAAAATTACTCCTGGTTTATTTTTTTCTAAATTTTTAATTAATGAATGCAAAGATGAGTATTCAAGTTTTTTACTAGGATTAAGCACGGAAATTTCAATATCAATTTTGTCAAATTCATTTTTTGTAAGGGGATCGAATCTATGGTCTAAAAAAGCCGCGGCGCAAGCATTTTCAAGAACATCATCGCAAAGCGATTGCACTGGAACAAGATGGCCTATGCATCCACATAGCTCCCCATTATTTTTAAGCGTTACAAATGTGGCGCGTTTTTGTTTTAAAGCATTAGAAATTTTTATAGTATCAACTTCAAATTTTTTGTTTTCAAGCTTTGACTTAATTGCTTCATGCGCAAGATTTAATAAATTTAATTTGTCTTTATTTTCCATATTAAAATTAGACAATTCGCGCAACCAAATAGCCTACTCCAAAAGGTCCCTCGTATGATAAAATTTTAGGATTGATTTCAATATCAGACCCATTAAGCAAACCAAGAACAAAGGCGAATGAACGCAGACCGCAGTCAGCAGCTTGCGTAAATTTTTCATCAAGTTTTAAAAGCTCTGGCACTTTTTTTTCTTTAAGCAGTTTAATCAGCTCTTGATCAAATTTTGGTCCATCATAGTGGTAACCATAAGGACCTTCTTTCAGTAATACATGAGACAAATCTCCGGAAGCGATTAACGCGTATGTCTTTTTTTTCTCTAAATTTTGAGCCATTTTTTGTCCAATAATAAAATGTTCCTGCGGTGATTCAAATCCTGTTAAATAAGATATAATTTTACCTTTAAAATGTTTAGCAAGAAAAAATAAAGGGACATCAAATCCCCAATCTTTATGTGGCGAACTAATAATAATTTCATCTGTTTTCGTCTCTTTAAATCTTTCGCCCAATTCGCGCAAAGATTTAAGCGTTTTGCGAACTTTGTCGCGATCTTCATCTGATCCGACTTCTGGAAGAAGAATAGGAGCGTGAGGCGAAATAACTGCAATTTTTATCATAATACTAAACATTACCAATATATACATAATGCAATCCTGCATCACGACCGATTTGATAAATTTTTTTCAACTGGCTGACTGAAGTTTCTGGAATATGCTGTAATTTCCAAGATATTTCGCCAAAGAAAGCGCTGATATGCCATGGAACATCAGCGCCTAGGTCTTGCTTAATAAATTTTGCCAGCTGTTTAAGCATCTTTTCATTATCCGATATAGTTGGGATAATTAATGTAGTAATTTCAAGATGAATTTTTTTCTTTTTAACTCTACGGCAATTTTCCAAGATTGGGTCAAGGCGGGCTCCGCAATTTTGGCGATAAAATTTATCGGAAAATGATTTAATGTCAATATTAACAGCATCAAGATAAGGCGAGATTGCGTTAAATGTTTTTTCTGACATAAAACCATTTGAAACCCAGATATTGCAAAGTCCTTCTTTTTTAGCGCGTTTCATAATTTCAAGCGCGTATTCAGCCCATATTGTAGGCTCGTTATAAGTATAAGCGATTGATTTACAGCCGGTTTTTTTAGCTTCTTGAATAGCTTTTACAGGAGAAAGATTTTTACCAAAATTAATTTTAGAATAATAATCAACATCTCCTTTGTGGTTTAAAATCTGGGAAATATCGTAATTTTGGCAATTAAGACAGCGAAAATTACATCCAAATGTGCCAATGGAAAAAGTTTTACTCGCGGGCAAAAAATGATAAAAAGGTTTCTTTTCAATTGGGTCAATATTGATCGCTGCTGCTTTGTTGAAAACTAAAAGTTTTAATTTATTTCCAATATTTTGTCTTACTCCGCAAATTCCTGTTTTTCCTTCAGAAATTTTACAACGATGGCAACAAGCCAAACAAAGCACTGTCTTATCTTTAAGCGGTTTATAAAGAAAAGTGGTTTTCATAAATGATATTGCTTTTGTTAGTTATGTTTAATATAGCATAATGTAATGAATTATAAAATGAATATGACAATAAATATGCAAGAGAGGCCAGTCTAAATTTGATTTTTTTTGCATAAAATTGTACAGTAAAGTTAGAATTAAAATTTATGAAAATAAATCCTTATATTTTTAGAAATTATGACATCCGTGGAATTGTAGGCAAAGATTTAGATGCTAAAAAAGTAGAAGTTATTGGCAAATCTTATGGCACTTTTTTGCGACGTAGAAAAATACGTCAAGCAGTAATAGGCAGGGACTGCCGTTTAAGCGGTGAAGAATTTCAAAATGCATTTACAAAAGGTCTAATAGCGACTGGAGTAGATGTTATTGATTTGGGAATGATTATGACGCAAATGATGTATTATGGACAATATTATTTTCAAACTAATGGAGGCGTTATGATTACTGGATCGCACAATCCATATAATTTTAATGGTTTTAAATTAGGCATTGGTTTTTCTTTAACCACCGGACCAGAAGAAGTGGAAGAAATAAAAAAAACAACAGAAACAGAAATTTATTTTAAGTCAGATAAAGTTGGAAATATAGTAAAAAAAAATATAACAAAAAATTATTACACTGATGTTTTAAAAAGAATAAATTTAAAGAAAGGATTTAAAGTAGTAATAGATTCGCGGCATGGCACAACAGGAATTTATGCTCCAGAAATTTTTAAACAAGCTGGCTGTGAAGTAATTGGAAAAAATTTAGTAATAGACGGCAATTTCCCAGATGGAACGCCTGATCCTACTGATGAAAAATTTATGAAACAATTAGGAAAAGTAGTTTTAGAGGAAAAAGCGGATTTAGGAATAGCTTTTGACGGTGATGGAGATAGAATAGGCGTTGTTGATGAAAAAGGACAAATTTTATGGAACGATGTTTTGGTGGCGATTTTTGCCAAAGAGATATTAGAAAGATTTCCAAAATCAAAAATTATCTACAATACTTTATGTTCACAAATTGTTAAAAAAGTAATCAAACAATTTGGAGGTGTTCCTATTATATGGCGGACAGGACATAGTTTTATTAAAAAGAAAATTGCTGAAGAAGGAGCGGCTTTTGGCGGTGAATTATCAGGTCATTTCTTTTTTAATGATAATGCATATGGGCATGATGATGGAACTTATGCGGCACTGAGGGTCTTAGAATATTTATCTGATAAAAATTTATCTTTAAGTCAATTGCGCGCAAGCTTTCCTGTTTATATTTCTTCGCCAGAAATAAAAATTGGCTGTCCAGATGATAAGAAGAAAAATATAATTAATAATTTGTCTAAAAAATTTAAAGCAGATTTTCCACAAGCAAAAATTACAGACAACACTATTATTCCGGGAGACGATGGAACGCGAGCTGATTTCAATGACGGAATGATAATTTTTAGATATTCACAAAACGGACCATATATTACTATAAAGTTTGAAGCAAAAACTAAGTTAAAATATGAAGAACGAAAAAAGTATGTAAAAAAAATGCTTAAAAGTTATCCAGAAATGATTTGGAAAGATCAATTATGCGTTAACTTAGAAGCTTTAAAAACACGTGACACGTAACGTAAAACGCATAACGTAAATTGTTATGCGTTACGCGAATTTTGTCCGCCCAGCAGGACTCGAACCTGCGGCTATCTGCTTAAGAGGCAGTTACTCTACCAACTGAGTTATGGGCGGAAAATCAATTATCAATTACAAATTAAAAATTACGAATGAGAATAAATTAATTCGTTTTAAATAATTTGTAATTAATTATTGGGCGTTGAAAATTTTATTTTATTACCTTTTTTTCTTTATATTTCTTAATTGAATCAGCCATGTGGTCTTTTGCTTTATCAATCGCTTTAAATAAAGTTTCCGCTACCTTTGTAACGCGAAGTAACTTTTGAGGCACTTCTAAATTAATTTCAGCGCGATAAATTTTACCTTTTTGATGGTGCTGAGTTGTTAATTCTACTTGAACATCGCAATTCAAAACTTGGACATTGCCTAAATATTTTTCCAGCATGTCCATTTTTGTTTGAACATAATTCTTAATTTGCGGTGTTAACTCAATTTTTGTTGCTTGAATTTTTGTTTTCATAGTTATATAAAATTAAAATAAAATCAGGTTGCACTGGATTTTTTTGCTCAACTAAATCTAATTTAATTTCATTAATCAACCATTGTGGCAGTCCTAAAGATACATTAGCGTTTGTTATTTTTTTCAAAACATCTAAAGATTTCTTTTTTTCTCCATAAGTTAAGTCATATATTATAGATTTCTGTAAATTTTGCTTACTCTGATTACTAATATTAGTAATATCAAATCCATGCTGTTCTAAATTTGTAGACATTGCCTTGGCAAAGCCGTTTGTTAGAGTTCCATTCCTTATTTCAACAGACGCTTTTTCTGAAATAATTTCTATTTTATTTTGTACCTGAATATCTGAAAAAATATTCTGAACTAAATTTTGAAGCTGAGTAAAATCACCTGTTCGCGGAATTAGAATATATGCTCCATCTTCACCTTTACTATCAACTAATAATCCGTCAGACCGATTATCTATAACTTTATTAATAATATTGTTTTGCGGAATGTTTTTATATGTATTCCATAATTTTATCATTTCCCATATTTTTAAATTAGTGCTGATATTATTTTGCAGTTCATTAATAATTTCAAGAATTAATTTTGGTTTGAATAAAATATGTTCTGATAAAATTTTATTTTTAATTGCTTCTATAATTTTTTGTTGATGTCTAGCTCTAGCAAAATCAGATCCTTCAGGGCCCAAAGCATGTCGAGAACGAGCGTATTTTAATGCTAATAATCCATCCATTGTCTGCCATCCTTTTGCAATGTTAAGACATTTAGACCGCAATGCGTATGATTCTTGAAGCATTTCTTCTCCCCAGATTGGATCAGCGCAATCTTTTAATGCGTTTTCAGCATAAATTTCTATGCCACCAAACTTATCTATAATATTTACAAAGCCATCAAAATCTACTCGAACAAAATAATTAATTGGAATATTTAAAATGTTGCTTAAAGCTTGACTTGTGGCTAAACCTCCGCTATTTTCTTTATTCATTTCAGCATAAGCGTTAATGCTATTTATTTTTTTCCACCCCATCCCGTCAATAGGAACTATCAAATCTCTTGGAACAGATATCATAGAGACTTTATTGATTGACGGTTTTAAACTAATTAGCATTATTGTATCTGCTAAATATCCTCCTTCATGATTTTTTCCTCCCATTCCTAATACTAAAATATTAATTCTATCATCAGCTTCTCCAGCTAATTCTTTGTAATTACTTTCAGCTAAATATTTTATTGAACTAACAACTGGCATTTTATAAAACCACGAATCACTGGAAATTAATATAT
>JAHJJO010000030.1 GCA_018822835.1 Patescibacteria group bacterium | reverse complement strand
TAAATGAAAATCCAGGCAAATTATAGATTACTCCTCTTCTGGATAGATCGTATTTACCTTTTATTAAATTCAAACTTGAACTTCCGGAAAATATTATTTTTAAATCAGGCAAAGTATCATAAATATTTTTTAATTCCTGATTCCAATTTGCATAACGATGAATTTCATCAATGCACATCAGCCTGCCACTGTGTTTTAAATAAAATTCTCTTGCTAACTCTAATAAATCGCCTTTATTAAATAAAACATTATCAGCTAAAAAATAAATGGCTTTATCGTCCTGATAATGCTTTTCTTTTAAATACTGTAAAATAAGCGTTGTTTTTCCAACCCCTCTTGGTCCGATAATTCCAATTAATCTTTGTTTAAAATCAATTTTATCAAAAAGAAATCTTTTAAATTTCAAATCAATTTTATTTAATAGAATATACTGAGTTTGTTTTATGTTTTGAATATTTTGATCCATGTCTATATTATAATGTACTATAAAAATTTGTCAAATAATTTATAGTGTACTATAAATCAATTAATAATCTGAACTAGACCATTAATTGATTACGATTTCATCGCCATCTTTTAATCCACTAACAACTTCAACTATTCCTTCATCGCCTCTTAAACCAATAATAATTTCTGTTTCTCTGATAACATTTCCATTTTCCAAAACTTGAACAAATTTTTTACTATTTTTTGTTTGAATAGCGCGCTGTGGAATTGTTAAGACATTTTTCTTTTCAGCTGTGTAAATATCAACATCTGCTGTCATTCCCGGTTTAATATTAAATTGATCAGTAATTATTTCTATTTTTATTTTATAATAAACTACCCCATCAATAATTGTTTCTGCTGGTTCAATAAAAACTACTTTACCAATAAAAATTTGACCAGCAAAAGCATCAAGAATAACATCAACTTTATTCTGCAATTTTATTTTTTCTATATCTACTTCTGAAATATCAGCTTCAATATTTATTTCTTCATTATTTTGTAAATCATTTGAATGCGCTATTAAAGAAATAACAGGCATTGTTAAATCTATTTTTTCAGCTTTTTCAAAATTTATTTGAGCAATAACTCCATTAATAGGCACTTTAAGAACAGATTTGTTTAAATTGTTTTGAACTGAATCTAAAGCTGTTTGCGCTTCCTGAACTTGAGCTTCTAAAATTGCCAAGTCCACTTTTCTTGGAAAAGCAGTTGTTAAAGATAGCGCTGTTTGTTTGGATATTAAATTTTCTTCCTGAACTTTTACTTGAATTTCAGCAAGATCTAATTTATTTTTTAATTCTATTTTTGTTTGATATAAATTATGCTCAGCTTGATTTAAAGAATTTTTTGCTTGATCAAGAGTAGCTTGGCTGGACTCTAAAGCTGCAATTTGATTAAGTTTCGCCTGGCTAATAGCTTGTTTTTTTAATTCTAAATTAACGCTGGCTGTATTAATGCTTGTTTTGTTAGTTTCAATAGTGGTTTTTAAATTATCCAAATCAGTTAAAGTAAAACCTTCAACTGTAATGGTGTTTTCCAGCAATAAAGATGCTTTATCTAAAGCATCTTTAAAAATATTAAAAACTTCTTGCATTTTATTTATGGTTTCATCAACATCATAATAATCGCTATCTATGCTATTCCTGATTTTATTAAAATCGGATGTCCAATGGCGAGAGACATCGGGTGTCTAAAATCCCCGACACCCGATGTCTGTTTCCGCTTTGCTTTGTCATACCTTACTTCAAATCCCCAATCCTTTTATCCAACTCATCTCTCTGTTCTTTTGTAATTAAATAAATATTGTCGCTATCAGCTCTTTTAGCATAATATAATTCCTCGCCATTATCACCGCCAATCATAATTACATTATCAATATTATCATCGCCTTTTGCCTGAACAATTATAAAATGTTTGTCTAATTTTGTGCCTTCAAATTTTTGTTCAGGAATTTCTACAGCAACTAAATCAGACATTAAATCTAAAATCGCAACAATTTTTTCTTGATTGACTAAAAATTCATATGGCTTAATGCCTTTCCATTCATCTTCATGTTTTTCAATTACAAGTTGAGTGTTTGGATATTGCATTCGCAACATATTAATTTTTTCTTTATCAGAAGTAAAAATAGTACTATCCCTCCATTCTTGTTGATTAAATGCGCTAAATAAATTTGTTTTAACAACGTAAGTTTTATCTGAAGCTTGTTCTGTAACATAAGTGCCTAAATAATCAGAAGTCATTTTGCCAATTATAAAATTAGATAGCACTGCCTCGTCTTGATATAATTTTACTTTAATACCATAATCATCCACGCGAAAATCTGATTTTTTGTCTTTATTATCGCTTGCTAATTCTAAATCAGAGTTAACAGCTTTTTTTAATGATTCCAACGCATCATCCATTGTAAGTTTATTAACATAAAAATCTTTAGTTTTATTTACATTCCATTTTTCTTCTTTTTTTTCTAAAACAGTTTCTTTTTCATTGTTTTTAATTTCTATTTTGTTAATTTTATCAATGTCAACTTTAGCTAAAAAATTTTTTGGCTTTCCAAGGTTGTCTTTCCACTTTTGAAACGGCCCTTGATACGCATACGCTAAAGCAATTAAAACAATCAGCGCAATTCCTAAAATTAAATTTTTGTTTTTCATAACTTCAAAAATAATTTTCAATCAATTTTTAATTTTTCAATATCCAAAACATTTTTTAAAACATTAAAAAATTAAGTCATTGGAAATTGTTTGGAAATTAGAAATTAGAAATTGGAAATTATATTTGTTATATTTTCAAAATTTTAATAAATGCATCACTTGGTATTTTTACGCTTCCTTTTCCAGACGCCATCATTTTTTTCTTGCCTTTTTTTTGTTTTTCAAGAAGTTTTCTTTTGCGGGTAACATCGCCTCCATAAAGTTTTGCTGTCACATCTTTGCTCATAGCGGAAATACGTTCAGCAGCGATAATATTACTTCCAATCGCTGCTTGTAATTTTACAACAAACATTTCTTTTTGCAAGGTTTCTTTTAAAATTTTAACTATTTCTTTGCCACGCTTAAAAACTTCATCGCGATAAACAATAATGGACAGCGCTTGAATTATGTTTTCAGCAACTAAAATATCCATTTTTACCACATCAGCGCTTTGATAATCCAAATATTCATAATTAATAGAAGCGTATCCAGAGCTAACACTTTTTACTTTATTGTAAAAGTCAGTCAGGATTGCAGACATTGGAATGTTATAATGTAAAATTATTTTATCCTCGTCAATATATTCTGTGTTTTTATATACTCCTCTTTTTGCTTGAACTAATTTTATAATATTACCTGTATATTCTTTTGGCGCGACAATATCTAATTTCACCCATGGTTCTTTTATTGCGCCTATCTTACTTGGATCAGGAAATTCTTGCGGAGTTTTTGCTGTAATATATTTTTCGTTATTTCCGTGTGTTCCGTGTGTATCTCCATTTGTATACACACGATAAGCCACGCTTGGAGTTGTTATAATTAAATCTAAATTGAATTCTCGTTTTAATCTTTCTTGAAATATTTCTAAATGCAAAAGCCCTAAAAACCCGCATCTAAAACCATGGCCTAAAGCTTCAGATTGCTCTGGCTCATAAACCATGGCTGCGTCACTTAGCTTTAATTTTTGCATTGCTTCTCTCAAATCTTTAAAGTCGTTCCCTTCTTGTGGAAAAATTCCCGCAAACACCATTGGATTTATTTTTTTATAACCAGGAAGCGGCTTTATATTATTGTCTTGCTGTTGTTGATTATTGAAAGTGGTGATAGTGTCGCCAACTTCACATTCGTTCACTTCTTTAAAGCCAGTAACAATATAGCCAATTTCACCTGTTTTTAATTCATTTGTTGATTGATAGTCTGGTTTAAATATTCCAACATCCAATGCTTCGCTTTGCGTTTTATTGCTCATTAAATAAATTTGATCTCCTTTTTTAATTTTTCCATTAACAATTTTAACATAAGCGACTATTCCCCTATATTTATCATAATTTGAATCAAAAATTAACGCCCGCGTCGCTGTTGCCGTAGTAGAGACGAGGCATTGCCTCGTCTCTACATGTGGCGCCGGCACTCTTTCAACAACAGCTTGCAATATTTCTTCAACCCCCTTTCCTGTTTTGCCAGAAGCTAAAATTATTTCTTCTTCTTTGCATCCAAGAAGTTTAACAATCGCATTTGAAGTTTTTTTAATATTAGCGGCAGGCAAATCAATTTTATTTATTACGGGAATAATAGTTAAATTTTGATCTATTGCTAAATATAAGTTAGCTAAAGTTTGCGCTTGAATTCCCTGTGACGCATCCACTAATAAAACAGCGCCTTCTACGGCCGCCAAACTTCTTGATACTTCATAACTAAAATCAACATGCCCCGGCGTATCTATTAAATTTAATTCGTAATTTACCTTGTTAAATAATTTTGTCTCTGACAAAATTCCTGCTCCACAGGATTTAACAGGGTGAATAATTGATAATTGATAATTGATTCTGACTGGTTGTAATTTTATAGTAATTCCTCTTTCACGCTCTAAGTCCATTCTGTCTAAAACCTGCTCTTTCATTTTTCTTTTTTCAATAGTTCCAGTTAATTCTAACATCCTATCAGCTAATGTTGATTTTCCATGGTCAATATGCGCGATAATGCAAAAATTTCTTATGTTATTCATGTTTTATGAATAACATATATTTTATGAAATAGCCAGTCTAAATGCGTTGACTGTCTATGCAATAGTAGTATAATGAATTTATGGATAATAAATTGATCGCTACGTCTCCGTTAAAAGAAATTAAACCATATTTTGTTGTTAAATCTATTTTCGACAAAAATATAAGAACTACTAAAAGTTATTGGGATAAAATTACTTTAGAAAAACACCCACAGATTAAAGGCAAAGAAAAAATAGTCAGGCAAGTATTAAAAAATCCTGATGAAATTAGAAAAAGCAAATCAGACAATCAAGTTTGTCTATATTACAAAAAATATAATCGATACCATTTGTGCGTTGTAATAAAGTATTTAAACGGCGATGGCTATATTGTTACCGCATATATTACAAGTAAAATTTTAGAAGGTAAAAACATATGGAAAAAATAAAAATTTATTATGATAGTTTTGGAAATACTTTAAATATTTGGTTTGATAAGCCAGAAAAAGAACATATTGCCGAAGAAACAGGCAATGAAATTATTTTAGTTAAAGATAAAAAGGGCAAAGTGATTGGGTTTGAAAAACTTAATTTTCTATCTCCAAAACTATTAGCTAATAATACAACTAAATCTTTGCCAGTTGAATTAATAATGAGCTAATGAAGAATATTAGTTAACGGTTTATTGTGAACAGGCTAATGCAAAAATATGTTAGTCTGTTTTTTTGTTTTGCAATTCTTTCGTCTCACAATGTCTCACAATGCTTTACAAATTACGGGAGAAATGTCGGGAGTGCGACTCCCGACACTATTGAGTAAGATGTAAAAATATGATATAATTGTTGTATAAAAATGATACGATTAAATTTTGCATTTATTTTTTATGTTTTATTCAAAAAAAGTTCTTCAACATTTTAAACAGCCGCATAATCAAGGTGTAATTAAAAATGCTGATGCTATTGGAGAGGTTGG
>JAHJJO010000029.1 GCA_018822835.1 Patescibacteria group bacterium | reverse complement strand
TGATTAGTTAATTAGTTGATTAGTTAATTAGTTAATTAGTTAATTAGTTAATTAGTTAATTAGTTAATTAGTTAATTAGTTAATTGAATCTGTAAATTCCTAATCCCTAATTAACTAATCCCTAATTAACTAATCCCTAATTAACTAAAAATTCCTAATCCCTAATTAACTAATTTATAAACATCAAGGCAAGCTATAAGCCGGATTCTGTCTTTAATAATATTACATAAGCAATAAAATTAAAGCGCAATCATTTATCTTGTTTTGCCATTGCTGGCAAAATCATGCGAACTACTTGGCTCCCCGCCGATTCGGCGAGGGTTTGTTCTTGCTCCAGGCAGGGTTTACCATTCTCAACTGTCGCCAGTTGGAAAAAATTGTAGCTTCTTTATTAAAACAAAAAAACACCAATTTTCTTTTCACCTTTTCCCCTCCCCAGTTTTAAGTTTAATTAATTTCAATGAGTGCAAAATGCGTTTTTTAATTTCAACCAAACCAGATCCATGAGCTTTTAATTTATTCTCTCTAATAATAGCATCTTGTTTGGCTTTATAAATTTCTGTATAAATTAATTTCCATGCACAACATTTATATTTTGTAGATTGATTTAATCCACTTTGATGTTCTTTTAATCTTTTATTAATATTGCTAGTAAATCCTACATAATATTTTTCTGTCTCAATATTGTATAAAAGATAAAGAAAATACATAATTAATTAAACTTAAAACTGGAGAGGGGTAGTATAGTCTCTGTGGCACTTTCCCTACCCCTCCCCAGTTTAATAAATATTATAAACTGGGGAGGGGTGGTGGGTGTTACCCACTGCCATTTACGGAGTCCGGACTTTCCTCCCCTCCCCAGTTTTTTGAAACTTTAAAATTGCAAAAAACTGGGGAGGGGTAATTGCGCGCTTACCTTGATGTTATTAAATTATATATTATGTTTAATAACTTGTAAAGAAAAAAAACTATGTTATAATGAGTCCATAAAGTTGAAAGTCCATAAAGCATGCCCTGAGCAAAAGCGTAGGGTTAAAAGTCAATTGACTTTATGGACTTTATAGACTACTTATGCCAATTAAAAAGAAAAAAATTTTATTTATTGAAGATGAAAAATTAATATGTTCAATGTATAACATGAAATTAAGCGCGGACGGCTTTGAAGTTTTTATAGCTAATACTGGCTTAGATGGTTTAAAAATGGCCATTGCAAAAAAGCCAAATTTTATTGTATTGGATATTATTTTACCTCAATTGGATGGTTTTTCAGTTTTAGAAAAATTAAAGAAAAATATTAAAACTAAAAAAATTCTAGTACTAATGTTGACAAATTTAAGCACAGAAGAAGACAGATTAAAAGCTAAGCGACTAGGCGCAATGGACTATTTAGTTAAAGCAGACTTGACACCATCTGAAATAAGCAATAAAATAAAAGGGTATTTCAAAAACATAAAATAAAATTATGCTTAATAAAAATCAAAAAACTTATCTTTATCCAATTAAAGTTGAAGCTCATAAAGAAGGAGGGTATTATGCAAAATGTCCTGCCATGCAAGGAGCTTGGGCAGATGGAGAAACTATTGAAGAAGCAGTTAATAATATTCAAGATGTTATTAAGTCAATTCTCGAATACAAAAAAGAACGAGAGGAAAGTAAAAAAAAATTATGTTTGATATAAATAAATCAAAAAATTATCTATTCAAAGCTGAAGTTGAAAAAGAAGAAGACGGAAGATGGAGCGCTGTAATTCCATCTTTGCCTGGATGTAATGCGTGGGGTTATTCTAAGTCAGAAGCTTTATTAGCTGTTCAAAACAACGCGCAAGCATATATTGAAACACTAATTGAAGATAATCAACCTGTGCCATTAGAAGAAGAAATAATTCAAATACCTATTAAAAGTCCAGTTTATGCAAGGGCTGTTGCTGTATGATTAATAATATTGGCAAGTTAGTTCATTTATTGAGAAATGTATCTGTTAGAGAAATAGTAAATGCTATTGAACAGGATGGTTTCATTTTAAAACGCACCACAAGAACAGGCGGTCATATTTACGCACATAACGACCAAAGAAGAGTAGTGATTCATTATCATCGAGGCAGTGTGATACATTAACAAGAAAAACACTTTATAATATTTTAGAAGTTATTGGGTGGGCGGAAGAAGATTTAAAAAGATTAAAAATTTTGAAATAAAAGTATATGCTTAGTGTAAATAAATTAAAAAATTTAACTTTTAGATGCTTGGCTTATTATGATGGCAAATATTATACAGCTGTCTGTTTAGATTTGGGAATAGTAGAGCAGGATAAATATAATTTAGAAAGTAGCGTTAATATGTTAAATAAAGCGGTGAATAGTTATTTAAAAACAATTCAAAAACATAATTATCCATCAGAATTGCTTTATCGCCCGGCAGAAAAAAAATATTGGCACAAATATAAAGAATTTTTAGTTGAAAATTTAGAAGCGCCTAAATCTGAACTTTGTCCTTTGCCAATTTTTCAAGCTTACACTCACAAATTTTCTTCGGTTGTAAATAAAAAACAATTAGCTTATGCCTAAAAAATATCCTATTTTAAAATTTGAAGAGATTGTTAAAATTTTAAAAGCTTTGGAATTTATTTTAGACCATCAAACAGG
>JAHJJO010000028.1 GCA_018822835.1 Patescibacteria group bacterium | reverse complement strand
TTTAATAACATTATTAATTAAACAATGAAGTATTATGACACAAATTGTTAAGGTAGGACATTTCTACTTGGCTACACTAGGACATTATCATGTGGCTGCGACACCCAAAATAAAACCCTACTAAGACTTCTCATATCTTTTATATTATATTTATGATAACATAAAAAATAATCAGTTCTATTTTAATTAGACTTATAGATAAAACATTATAACTCCGCACTACTGTGTCATCCTGGAGTGAAGTGAAATTTATTCAAATCTATGATTTGAATAAATTTCACGGAGCGATAGAATCTCGTTTATACGCTATTATGCGAGATTCTATCGCTACGCCCGCCGATTCGGCGGGCTCCGCTCTAGAATGACATTTTTATTGAGTGCGGTTTCTGGATGTGATGTCTATAAGTTTAGAGGTAAACTTGTTTCCCATATACCAAAATTTATAGAAACATACCACCTAACTTATATGACAGCGCTGTGGAGTTTGTTGATTGTGTTATTCGGGTGGTTCGCGCGGGACAATATTAATTGGATGTGGATGATATCTTTAATAATCTTCTTTCAATACATAACAGATCTATTTGACGGAGCAGTAGGAAGATATCGAGATGCTGGTTTGATAAAGTGGGGGTATTATATGGACCACTTGTTGGATTATTTTTTTATAGCTTCAATAATAACAGCATATTCTCTATTATTTCCCGCTAGCTTTAATTTATTGTTTATGGGAATATTGATTGTTACCGCGGGTTTCTTGGTAAGTGTTTACCTTTTTTACTCTGTATCCGATAAAATGAATATCTCATTTTTAAATTGTGGACCTACTGAGATTAGATTATTTTTAATTTTATTAAATACTACATTGATATTTTTGGGAGTTGATCTGGCGCAAAAAGCTTTGCTTTATATATTTATAGCAGAAATACTAATATTGTTTTTTATGGTTTACAAAACGCAAAAGACCCTGTGGAAAAAAGATATGGCCATTAAAAATCACACCCAATAAAAAATGAAGAATAACGACATAATTACAAAATTAAAAAAAAGCAATCTTTTGGGAAAGGGAGGAGCAAATTTTCCAACTAGTCTAAAGTGGGAAATGGTTAAAAATGCTGAAGCAGAAAAAAAATATATTGTTTGTAATGGCTCAGAGGGCGAGCCGAATGTTTTTAAGGATGGTTTTATTTTAGAAAATTATCCAGAAGAAGTTATAGAAGGAATTAAAATCGCGCTTGCAACCATAAATAATAGTTCTGCTTATATTTATCTTCGTAAAGATTATTATGAAAAATATAAAAATAAATTAGAGGAACTGATAGGCAATTTGCCTATAACCCTTTTCAAAAAAACTGGCCATTATATTGCAGGCGAGGAAACTTCTATCTTAGAAGCCATAGAAGGAAAAAGACCAGAGCCAAGAATAAAACCGCCATTCCCTCCTCAATCTGGTTTGTGGAATTATCCAACTTTAATCAACAATGTTGAAACGTTTTATTATGTATCTAAAATTAACAAAGACGAATATCAAAATACTCGTTTTTATTCAATTAATGGCGCGGTGAAAAATGAGGGCGTTTATGAATTGCCAGAAAACTATTCTATTTCGCAAATCTTAAAAGAAACAAACAACTGGCCTGATTTTAGTTTTTTTGTTCAAGCAGGTGGAGGGGCAATTGGTGAAATTTTACTGCCCAATGAGTTAAAGCAACAAGTTGGAGGATCCGGAGCAATTATTATTTTTAATAGACAAAAAACTAATCCATTTGCTTTAATGAAAAAATGGACTGATTTTCTTCTTCAAGGAAATTGCGATAAATGCGTGCCGTGCAGAGAAGGTATTTTTAGGTTAGCTGAAATAATAAAAAGAGAAATAAATAATCCAAACAAACACTCGTTGGATAAATTCTTCAAAGCGCACAAACAAACGCTGCAGGATTTATTTTTTGTTTTAGAACAAACTAGCTTTTGCGCTTTGGGCAAGTGCGCTGTTGTCCCATTTCGCAGTTTAATTAAAAAATTAAAATGAAAATTATTATTAATAACAAAAAAATAGAAGCAAAAAAAGGGCAGACAATTTTAGAAGTTGCGCAAAAAAACAAAATTGACATTCCTTCTCTTTGTTTCCATTCAGACTTGGACATAAAATCAAATTGTCGCTTGTGCGTCGTGGAAATTAAAGGAAAAGACGGACTACATACTGCTTGTTCCACAATGATAGAGCAAGGGATGAAAATAATTACAGAGTCAAAAAAAATTCACAAAGCGAGAAAAATAAACTTAGAATTAATTTTTGCCCAACATTGCGAAGAATGCAACGACTGTATTTGGAATTTTAATTGCCAGCTTCTTAAATTGGCTAAAAAATATAATGTTGAAATAACCAGATTTACTGACAGAAAAAAGGGTTATCCCGTTCATCAATTCGGTCCTTCTCTTATTTTTGATAGTTCAAAATGTATTGATTGTCGTAACTGTATTGATGTTTGCCAAAAACAGGGTGTGGGATTTTTGGAAATAAAAGAAAGAGGACATCTTTTTCAAGTAATTCCTTCACAAGATAAAAATAAAGATTGTATTTATTGCGGACAATGCATTACTCACTGCCCTGTTGGCGCTTTTGAAGCAGTTGGAGAATTTGAGGATGTAGAAAAACCCCTACAAGACAAAAGTAAAACTGTTATTTTTCAATTCGCTCCGGCAATCAAAACCAGCATTGGCGAAGAATTTAATTTACCCCATGGTTCTATTGTTACCGAGCAGTTAGTTGCTGGAATTAAGAAATTAGGTGTTGATAAAGTTTTTGATGTTAGTGTTGCCGCTGATTTTGCTACAGTTGAAGAGGCCAAAGAATTGATTGAAAGATTGGAAACTAATAAAAATCTTCCAATGTTTACTTCTTGTTGCCCCTCTTGGGTAAAGTTTGTAGAATTTTACTATCCTGAATTTATTCCTCATTTAACTTCAGTCAGATCTCCTCAAATTATTTTGGGGGGTCTTATTAAAACATTTTGGGCTGAAAAAGAAAATATTGATCCTGAAAAAATTACAGTGGTTTCTGTGATGCCCTGCGTTGCTAAAAAATACGAAATTCAAAGAGAAGAATTAAACATGGACGGACTAAAACCTGTTGATTATGTTTTAACTACAAGAGAGTTAGCTTATCTTTTTACTAAACATAAAATTGATCTTAAAAATATCACACCAAAAAAACCAGACAACCCGCTTGGCGTTCCCAGTGGCGCTGGAGTAATTTATGGGGCTAGTGGCGGAGTAATGGAATCAGCTCTGCGAACCGCTTATGAAAAAATAACTGGCCAAAACTTGAAAAAACTAGAATTTCAACAAGTTCGCGGAATGGATGGAATTAAAAAGGCAACAGTTGAATTTCACCCTGTTAAATGCGAAGCAATTTTTGCAAAACAAAAATTATTTCACAGGGTAAAGGGATTGTTAATTAAAACAGCTGTGGTTAACGGAATAGGAAATGCTAAAAAAATTTTAGAAGAATTAAAAGAAAATCCAAAAGCATATGATTTCGTAGAAGTAATGGCTTGTTTTGGTGGATGTATTGGTGGAGGTGGACAACCAGTGCCAACTGATAGTAAAATCCGAAAACAAAGAGCAAAAAGTTTATATCAAATTGATGCTGGAAAAAAAATTAGATCAGCCCATGAAAATCCTGTTATTAAAAAAGTTTATGAAAATTTTTTGAATTCAAAGAAAAAAATTCATTCTATCTGTCATACAAAGCATTTAAACATTTAAGCATTTAAACATTTAAACATAAAAAATTCAATGATTGTCAGAGAAGTCGGATTCCTGCGAGATGAGTAATAAATTAATTCTGAGGTGGTAGAAAGGCACAAACTTATCTACAGCATAAACTTGCAGGGAATCCGACTTCTGCGATTATTGGATTTTTACACAAGAACTAAGTAAAATTTATGCAACAAACAAAAATTTTAACAATTAATAGAAAAAAAGTTTTTACTCTAACGCAATTTACTGCGTTGGTGGTAGTAGCCACAACAGTTCCATTGTTTAATCAGCAAGCAATCACGGGGCCTGTTGTTAATGCCACACTTTTTGTTTCAGTCGCGCTTCTGGGTGTTCAAAATGCTATTTTAGTTGGTTTAATCCCAAGTTTGGTGGCTTTATCTACTGGGCTTTTACCACCAGTGCTCGCTCCAATGATCCCTTTTATTATGGTAGGAAATACTATTTTAATTATGGTTTTTGGGTACTTGAAAGAAAGAAATTTCTGGTTGGGCGTCATCACAGCCAGTGTTTTGAAATTTCTTTTTCTCTTCAGCACCAGCTCAATAGTTATTAATTTGCTTTTGAAAAAAGAAGTTGCCACAAAAGTAGCAATGATGATGAGCTGGCCACAACTTCTTACCGCTTTAGTCGGAGGATTACTTGCTTTTGTGTTTTTGAAGGGCATCAGAAAGATTTGATTATCTATCTGGCCTCGTCACAGTC
The DNA here is from genome assembly GCA_018822835.1 of Patescibacteria group bacterium. Classification (GTDB taxonomy): domain Bacteria; phylum Patescibacteriota; class Patescibacteriia; order Patescibacteriales; family JAHJJO01; genus JAHJJO01. The sequence continues at coordinate 1,189 of JAHJJO010000028.1, read as the reverse complement.
TCCGGAGCTCAAGCGGAGGGACTGTGACGCACTTTTAAAATAGCCGCTATGATTTGTCTGCGTCGCCAATCTCCGAATTCTAATTCGCCCGCTTCGCCCCGCCCCAGTTCGCTGCAGCGAACTGGGGCGGGGCTTCGCTGGCAAATTAGAATTCGGAGACTACGACGAGGCCAGAAAGATTTTGCAAACTTTTGTTGTGAAGACAGACATCCGATGTCCAAAAAATAAGAAGCTAAACTCCGAAGCTTCGGAGTTTAGCTTCTTATTTTTTGGACATCGGATGTCTACTCTTATTTTATGTACATTAAAAATGCAAATAAAATTTATATCATTGGCATAGAAGGCGCAGGCACTTCTGCTTTGGCATGCGCATTAAAAGCAATGGACAAAAAAGTCAGCGGTTCTGATGAAGGAGATCATTTTTATGAAAATGTATTAAAAAATAAAAACATAAAAGTGTACAAAAAAATTGAACAAGGCAATATTCCAAAAAATGTTGATTTAATTATTTATTCTTCAGCATTTAATTCAAAAATAAATAATGAATTAAAAAAAGCATTAAATTTAAAAATTCCTGTTCTAAGTTATGCTCAAGCATTAGCTGAAATTATTAATCAAAAATACAGCATTGCTGTTTGCGGAACGCATGGAAAAACAACAACATCAGCATGGCTTGGATTTGTTATGAAAAAAGCCGGCTTAGATCCAAATGTAATAGTGGGAGCAAAAGTGCCACAGTTTAAGGGAAATAATATTACTGGCAAATCAAAATATTTAGTAGTTGAAACTGATGAATATCAAAATAAATTAAAATACTACAATCCAAAAGCTGTTTTGTTGAACAACATTGAATATGACCATCCTGATTTTTTTAAGACAGAGAAAAGTTATGAAAAAGTGTTTATAGAATTTATTAAAAACATTCTTGCAAACGGATTTTTAGTAGCGAATTTTGATGATCCAATAATTAAAAAGATTGTTAACAAAAATTGCCACGCAAAAATAATCTCGTATAACGTTGAACGCGTAACGCGTAACGCAAAACGTGAAACGCAAAACGTGGAACGCAAAACGCAAAATAATTATACAGCTTTTAATATTCAACAAAAAAATGGAAAGCAGTATTTTAAAGTAAAATATATGACAACCGGAGCAGAGACAGTCCCGCCCCAGTTCGCCGTGGCGAACT
>JAHJJO010000027.1 GCA_018822835.1 Patescibacteria group bacterium | reverse complement strand
TAATTTAAAAAAATTAATTAAAGAAAGCAAGAAACTAATTAGCTTGAAAGATAATAATGCGAAAAATTCTGTTAAAGAAGCGATAAAAGTTTTAGATAAAGCATCTCAGAAAAAAATTATTAAAAAGAATACATGCGCGAGAAAAAAATCAAGGTTGCAAAAACGGTTTAATGCCATGAAAGCATAGATGTCGTGGTCGTATTTTAAATCAAGCTATTCAAAATTTGTTATTAGACCTGTTACATAATTTATTATACAATAAGTCTATTAATTTTATTATTGCCTTTTCAACAGATGGCTTGTTTTTGTGAAGAAATAATAGAAGATGACAGACAATAGATAGCAGATAACAGAAAATCAAAAAGCCACCTTAAAAAATAGGTGGTTTTTATATTTTTCATAACATAATCCGAATCTACGAATATATCCGAATACTACAAAATAATTGATTTGTAGTATTCGGATATTATTTGTAATATTCGAATTATATTTTTTTTAAAAACGTTCTTTAATAAAAGAATAATTATTAAAAATAAATTAAGGAGGATAATAGGATGCAAAAGAAGCTATATTATACAAAAGATGATATACAACAAAGAGCAAAAAAGTTGTATAAACAAATTACGGAAGAGGAAGGTTATACTAATATAGGCGCATTGTTAGGCATTGCTTATTATTTCCTTGAGGAAATAATAAATTTTAGCAAAGAGAGAGAGAGCAAACTTTTGAAAGCATATTTTAAAAAATATGCTTCATTGCTATCACAACGATTTGAATTAAAAGATGTAACAGAATGCGCTGGTTTAATGGTTGATATTGCATCTGATAAAGTAAATAATAAAAAAGGAGGTGAATCATGTTTATAAATTTGAATAACGTATTTGCAGATAGGCATGATTTAATGCAATCCGTTATCGTTTTTATTGTTGCAGTAGTTGTTATAGGAGCTATTTCATGGGGAATAACAGAATGGTTGAGTTTATATGATGAGAATGGTGAGAGCGAGTTTTATTATTTTGGTAGATTGTGGCCATTGTCAAATCAACCAATAAGAATCAGAATAGATCCATTAACTACTGTCTTTGTATTTTTCGTTGTATTTACAATATGCGTGCGGCTTGGAATTTTAAAGTAAAAGGAGAAAAAAATTGGTTAATTAAACAAAAATAAGTCAGGATCATCTGTATAAGGTGATCCTGTTTTTTTGTATGACGCATTTTAAAATATAGATAAAACACTATGACTCCATACTCATTTATCGTGAATTAATAATAATGCGTCCTTTTTGTCATTCCCGTGCAAACGGGAATCCAGTCATAACAGAATTAAAGCTGGATTCCCGTTTGCACGGGAATGACAATTGAACGGTTTTTTATTTTTTGGGTGCGGTTTCTGCTTGCTCCGCTTGCCACGTCCGATTAGGCGAGGTCAGACATGCGGGGGATCTGACATTATCACGTGGTTGCGATAACTGCGACATTGTTTTTGACAGACAGTTTGATTGTTGCTATTTTATAAGTAAATATGAAAATCAAAAATTTATGAACAATAATAATACAATTCAAAAAGCAATCATAAAAGTGATTGCTTTTTTTGATTTATTTGATTATCCATTAACTGAATATGAAATTTGGAAATATCTTGATAAAAAATGCGAATTGCAGGATGTAACAAATGAATTAAAAAAATTTAATAATTTAATGCAAAAAAGATATGACTTTTATTTTTTTAAAAATAGAGAATGTATAGTAGATAAAAGAATAAATAGGCGCGGCGTGACAAAAAAGAAAATTAAAAAAGCTTTATGGGTTTGTAAAATATTTAAATTTATTCCATGGATTAAAATGGTGGCAATCGGCAATATAATCGGAACTTATAATTTAAACGAACAAAGCGATATTGATTTGTTTATTATAACAAAAAATAATAAAATTTGGACAACAAGATTTTTTTGCGTGGGATTGTTAACAATATTAGGGATAAGACCAAAAGAAAATAATAAAAAAGACAAACTTTGCCCAAGTTTTTTTATTACTGAAGGCGCAATGGATTTAAGTCAATTAATGTTGTATAATAATTCAGAAGATATTTTGACAAATAATATTGATATTTATTTTATTTACTGGTTAACAGGGTTGGTTGTGATTTATGATGTTGACAAAACTTATGAAAAATTTATAGGTTCAAATTCTTGGATTAAACAATATTTACCAAACTGGCAAGGAGGAGAAAAAACAGAAGAAACAGGTGCCGGGCACCTGTCAGCT
>JAHJJO010000026.1 GCA_018822835.1 Patescibacteria group bacterium | reverse complement strand
TTTTTGCCCTTTTGCGATTAAGATTAGAGCGTTTCCGCTTTTCTCTGATTAAGAGAAAACCAAAACAGAAAATTTTTCAATTCCTATTAAAAGAAAAAAATGGGGGCAGAAAAAAATTAAAAAGATATATTGAAAAAATTTCTGTTTTGGTTCGCCGTAGCGAAGCGGAGGCGAGCGGAAACGCACCTCATTATTCTGGATTCTGTTCAAAAAAAGTTAGAATTTCAACCAAAAGGTACCGCCAATTTACAATTTCGGCGTTTTTGGAAAAATATTTTATGTATCGCTATAGGCCAATATATTTGCCATAACGCCTGCTACGGTTAGACCACAGGAACTTAAAACTAAGTAGTGTTTGAAGACTCTGATAGAATAATCCACGTCTCCACACTTCCCTTTTTTCTCTAAAAGATTTCTGATATTTTTTTCATTTTCACAAAACTTATCAAACCAACAATCAAGTGTTTTGGGATAAGATAATTTGGGTAAACCTTTTGTTTCTACATATTTGAAATATTTCTGAAATATTTTTACATTTTGTTTTAAGTTTGGCGTGCCACCGCCCGGAAAAATATATTTGGTTAAAAAAGAATCTCCTTTATAAAACATTATTGTGTGGAACATACTATGGAACAACACTCTTCCTGCTTTCTTTAAGGCAAGCACACTCTTATTGTATAAATCATCATAATCATCAAGATGCTCTAAAAGGCCAATGCCTACTATAAAATCATATTTACCGACCAAATCATGAATATTTTTTAATTCCACTTCAATCTGACCTATTAAGTTTCTTCGTTCAATCTCTTTTTCAACATATTTTTTTTGCGCGATTGATAATGTTAATCCTTTACATTGAAGATTATATTTTTCAGCCATATAGAACATAAATCCACCCCAGCCACAACCCAAATCTAGCAGTTGTTTACCTGCTGAATTTTTATTTATTCCTAATCTTTTGGCATAGAACTCAAACTTATTTATTTGCGCGTCTGCTAATGATTTTGTGTTTTCATCCCATTTTGCGCAACTATATTGAATATAGGGAGAATCTAACCATTGTAAATAAAATTGATTGGAATCTTCCTCGTTTTCAAACCAATCCCCTAAACTATAGTGGCTATTTATATTTTCATATTGATTTTTTCTTGCATGGTGCGACCTTGTAAACTTTGCTTTTAGAATAAAGAAAATATCTACGGGATACAAGCTAAATAAGAATTTTTTATCCGAAACAACTCTAATAAAAATCATAAGAAATTCTTTATAATCTTTATCTGCGACTTGTATATTGCCCTCACAATATGATTCTCCGAGACCCAAAGAGCCCTCAGTAAAAATCCTATTAAAAGTTTCTTGCGCATTTTTGAATATAACTTTTATCGTTTTGTCACTAATTCCAATTTTTGGATAGACAAAATCATCAAACTTAAAACAAAAAGAATAATTATTATATTGCTTTACATATACTTTAGCAATTTTAATAAAAATTTTTTCAAATCTGCTTAATTTTTTTAAACTTATTTTCATATATAATCATTCATAACTTTTGTGGATTTTTTCACCAACAGTTATTTAGGGGCTGGAAAGAAATAACCTACCGAACTTCTATAAGTTTCTGGGCAGTGTGGCGGGACTAATGACTCGGTTTTGCGAAAACTATTTTTTGGGGAAAGGATTTGGCAAAACACTCGGCTACTCTTTTTTGAATTCGGATGTCGCAAACGGAGAAGGAGGGGTTTGAGGAGAAATCCTCCGCTTACTCCGCTATTTTCTTTTGGCAAAATTCGAGCGGGATTATTCGTAACATAAAATTGAAAAAAGTCTTCCTATCTGTTAGTATAATACTGTGTCCGAAAATAAACCAGTTAAATGTTATCAATATATGAAAATCAACTAGGACAGAAAATAAGGAAATTGCGACTAAAACTGGAGTTTTCCCAAGACGATATCTTGCACAAGGCGGTTTTAGGGTAGTTGCCTACGCTATCAATCCCGATGTTGACCGAAGCGTTAATTCTGACACAATACCACCACTCACTTTTGTTGGTTTTTTTGGTATGAATGACGCGCTTCGTCCAGAAGTTAAAGAAGCAATGCAAAGAGTAAGAGCGGCAGATATACGTGTGGTAATGATAACAGGTGATCACATTCTCACGGCGCAGGCAATTGCGAAAGAAGCGGATATTTGGCGTGAGGGCGACGGTGTTCTTATTGGGGAAGAAATTGATAAAATGTCTGATGATGAACTAGCGGAGAAACTCGCCCGCACCACTGTCTTTGCGCGAGTCACACCAGATCACAAACTTCGCATCATTCAGGCTTATCGCAAACGAGGTGAAATTGTAGCAATGACTGGAGACGGCGTAAATGACGCACCATCGCTTGTTGCAGCGGATCTTGGCGTGGCAATGGGAAAAATCGGAACAGAAGTGGCAAAAGAAGCTTCTGACATAGTGCTTCTTAACGACAACTTTGCAAGTATAGTTTCAGCCACTGAAGAAGGTAGGGGAATTTATAAGACAATTAAAAAAGTCGTTTTGTATCTTTTTTCCACGAGTACGGGCGAGGTGTTGGTTATCGTGGGCGCGCTTGTTTTAGGATACCCGTTGCCCCTTCTTACCGCTCAAATTATCTGGCTTAATTTTGTCACTGACGGTCTTCTTGATGTCGCTCTCGCCATGGAGCCGAAAGAAAAAGGACTAATGCAAGGGAAATTTGAGCGACCAAAAAAATGGATTGTGGATGGACTTATGGCGCAAAGAATGTTCTTTATGGCATTACCGATGGCCATTGGAACACTCTATCTTTTCAAAGGATACTTTGAAAATGACCTTACCAAAGCTCTGACAATTTCACTCACAACGCTTGCGGTGTTTCAATGGTTCAATGTTTGGAATTGCAGATCCGAAAGCAAATCTATTTTCCAAATGAATCCATTTTCCAATAAGTTTTTAGTGGGTGCCACAGTGATAGTTATATTTCTACAATTTGCCGCGCTTTACACACCATTTCTGCAAAAAATTCTACATACCACACCACTCTCGCTTTCAGAATGGCTTATCATTATTCCTGTCGCTTCTTCAATTATTTTAGTTGAAGAAATACGTAAATTTTTTTACCGAAGAAAGTTAATTTAACCCCGCCCGAATTTCGCCAAAAGAAAATAGCGGAGCAAGCGAAAGATTCCTCCCCAATATCAAGAAAAATTATTTTTCAATTTTAACAATTTTAATTATACAGCATACCATGATGCATCTCAAATTGAGAAATAATCTGCTTGACAAACGGGACCACTTTAGTTAATACGCGTAAGTCCTGAAGTTAAACAAATATTTGCAGAAATGTCAATACTTGATATGATAAGAGAGCACAAAACTATTTGTTAATTATTGCTAACTACAAAAAGGAACGTTTTGAATTCACGGGAATTATTAAATATATGTATGAACTCAGACAAAAACATAAAACATAAACAACTAAAAATCTTAATGCCTGCGTCTGAAGTAGCGCCTTTGGTAAAGGTTGGTGGCTTGGCTGATGTAGTGGGCAGTTTGCCAAAAGCTTTAAACAAATTGGGCTGTGACGCGCGCGTTATTATTCCTAAGTACGGATGCATTGATGAAAAAAAATACAAACTTAAAAAAATATTTTCTAATATAAAAATTTGCGTCAATAAAAAAAATGTTAAAATAAATTTATGGCAATGCAACTTACCAACGCAACACGCTGTTTCCCCGATCTATTTAATTGAATGTAATAAATATTTTGGGAGTAAAAAGGTTTATTTTAAAAATAATGCTGAACGTTTTTTATTTTTTTCTTCAGCTGTTTTACAAATTTTGCCAATAATCAAATTTCAACCAGACATAATTCATTGTCATGATTTTCATACTGCCTTAATTCCCGGATTGCTAAAAACACAAAAAAAATTAAACACTTTTTATAAAAATATTAAATCCGTTTTTACTATTCATAATTTAAATTATCAGGGCAAGTCAGAAATTAAAATTTTATCAACAGGAAATTTAACAGAACATTCTTTAAAATCATTATCTCAAGACGCAAAAGACGGGGATATAAATTTTATGGTTCAAGGAATTATTAATGCTGATGCTGTTAACACAGTTAGCCCAACTTATGCAAAAGAAATTACCACGCCTATTTATAGCGCAGGATTAGATAAAGTTATTAAACAAAATAAAAATAAAATTATAGGGATTTTAAATGGTATTGATATAGATTTTTTTAATTCAACAACTGACAAATTTATTAAACAAAAATATTCCATTGAAACATTAAATAAAAAAGTATTAAACAAATTAGCGTTGCAAAAGCAATTAGGACTGCCACAAGATAAAAATATCGCTTTAGTTGGATTTATTTCAAGATTGGCATGGCAAAAAGGAGTTGAATTAATTACTGATAAATTAATCAATTCAAAATGCCAATTTGTTTTTTTAGGAACGCAGATAGGAGGAAAACAATATGAAAATCAGCTAAAAAAATTAGCTAAAAAATATCCGGATAAAGTCAGCGCTCAAATTAAATTTAACACTAAACTTGCCCAACAAATTTATGCTGGTTCAGATATATTTTTAATGCCTTCTCGTTTTGAACCTTGCGGGCTTGGCCAGATGATAGCCATGCGATATGGAACTGTTCCTATTGTCCGTAAAACAGGCGGACTGGCAGACACAATTATCAATTATCAATTATCAATTATCAATTATCAATTTAAATCTACTGGTTTTATTTTTAAAAAATTTGATGAAATTTCGCTACACAAGGCTCTTCAAAAAGCTTTAAAAATTTATTATCAACATCCAAAAATTTGGCGTCAATTACAGATTAATTGTATGAAAAAAGATTTTTCATGGAATAAATCCGCAAAAAAATATTTGGATTTTTTATATTGTTAAAGCAGAAAACCATTACAAATAGTAGATAAACATAGCCCTTAGTGAAAATTCCTGTAGTCGCAAGATATTGAATTTCTTTTTTAAAAATCCACATCACCGCGTGTAACTTTTCTAATATATTTTTTCATACTAATATTACGTAATGTCGCAGCCACATGATAATGTCCTAGTGTAGCCAAGTAGAAATGTCCTACCTTAAAAATTTTGTTCTGCAAAACTTTACGCATTACCATAAAACTTGACCGGCCTCGCTGGAGTCCTCTGCTGAGAGACTCCAGCGAGGCCGGAAGGTAGGACATTTCTAAATTGCCGCGACATACTAATATTACGTAACATGCTACGTAGCAAATTTATTTCTCTCTCAAATTTTACAGCACAAAATCTAAATAGTTATTTTTATTTACAATTTTAAACTCGGCATTTTTGTAGGTTAGCCAATCTTTTGGAGGAGTAATTTTTTTAGCAACCCCCCATTTTATTTCAAAACCGAATAATTTACCTCTTCTTTCTTCTACTAAATCTATTTCCTGTCCATCATAAGTTCTCCAAAAATAAAATACATTATATTTATCTTCATAAAAACACTTTTTTATTCTTTCTGTAGTTATAAAATTCTCAAATAAAGCACCGACATCATTTCTATCTTCTAATTTATTAAATTGCGAGATTACCGCATTTCTAATTCCATTATCAATAAAATAATATTTTGCCTTACTAACCACTTCTTTTCTTAAATTTCTACTAAAACCGCCTATCCGTTTAATTACAAAACTTTTTTCAAGTAAATCTAAATATCTATCAACTGTTTTTATATCTATTTTTAATTTACCTGCTAACTCGTTTAATGAAACTTGATTGCCAACTTGAAAAGCTAATAATTTTAAT
>JAHJJO010000025.1 GCA_018822835.1 Patescibacteria group bacterium | reverse complement strand
TTCCAACGCATTTTTTAACTTCCTTTTTTAACCACTGATCATCTTCCCACTCGCAAACCATATCTCCTGGATCTTTAAAATAAACATTGCCAGACCATTTCTTGCATCCAACATCATTTGGTTCGCATAAAATGTCACCGTATTTATCAGGATTATTTTTTAAATAAATATTGCTGTAAAGTTCACTTGTGTCATATCTGTAAGAGCTTCCTAATAATTGACACCCCTTATCTTGCTGGTTGCATTGTTTGTCAGAATCAAAAACAGCATAAATAAAATTGTCTTTTTTAATTTCAACGCAGTCTTTTTCTCTTACGTCATTATTATCAAGACAATTTCCATTGTTATTGCTATCATGCCATATCCCTGCTTGATAATTACTGTAATTATGTGTATCAATCATGAGCTCGCATCCAACCGCAGTGTCTTTGCATAAACTTGTGAAACCGCGTAAAAAATGCGTTGTTTTTTTTCTATCTTGATACGCGGAACATCCTAATGAATAATGCAGTTCAGGAGCATCTCTAACTAAATCCCAATCGCACATAGAATTATTATTGTAATCAACTGGATATAGCCATGAATCTTTAATTAAATAATATCTATCAACAATTTCAGTAAGCCGAATGTTATCTATGTAAAAACTTCCATTTGCTTCAATAATTAAGCTTTCATCAGCGCTAATTTTATGATTATCATCAAATTTTGCGTCCAAACTAACTTGATATAAATTCCAGTCATAACCAAAAGTTGCAACATTAAAGAATGCTTTGTTATAAGCATTGTCAGTGTTGTCAGTATTATTAGTAAAATATATAGAAATAGTCCCAGTGGCAGTGTTTGGTTTAAATAAAAAGCTTAAACTATAATTTGATGTTTTATCAATTAGATTACCCAAAGTTGTGCTGGCTGCTACATTAGCTGTCGCGGACGAGGATATAAATAAAGAATGGCCGCCTGCTGTTAAGGCCGTATTATTTAATTGCTCGTCTCCATTTATTCCTTGCCAATTTTGAATACTTTCTATTGATTCAAAATCATTATTCAAAATCATGCGCGTATTATTTCCTGTATTGCCACTGTATTCGCGGCATCCTATTTGGTTTGCAGAACATGCCCTGCCTTCGCCAGGGATAGCATCATAAATACACGCCTGATGTTGTACATTCCATTTCCCGCTATTCTTACAATCAACGCATCCTCCCGTGCCACTATTGTAATTAACATCCCAACATCGCTCATCACCATCAGCCGCGCTGCATAAATTTCCACAACTTGATTGATCTGTGATCTGTGTATTAATATTAGTGTTAGTCCTGCGATATGGCTGGCAATTATCAGAACAGGTTATTGTTCTGCTGTATAAATGATAAGATATTTCCCCTTGTTTATTATAAAATTCTCGACAATCAGAATCATATGAAGGATCAGTTGGAGGCAAACTATAAATACCTTTATAACAAACCAAGCTGTCGTCTTCTGTTACTTTTGGAGTTGTTGTGCTAATATCAAGATTTTTTTGCAAAATATGCGATCTTAATTGGTAACCGCTTTCATTATCGCCCTCCCATGTATAAAATTCAGCGCAATCTGAATTGTTCGCTTTAACGCATTGGCGGATATAACTATAATATTCCTTACTTTCTCCGCCTTGTTCCATTTTATCTAAATTAGTAAACTCATCGCATCCAACAGCGCTTGCTGAGCATTTTTGCGCTGTGTTTGGAATGAAGTATTTATCTTTTTTATTTTCAAAAACGGTTTCTTCTTGAATGTACATATCATAGCCGTTACATTCTTTAGGGCAATAATTATAAGCTGAGGTTTTGGCGGCAATTTTCATTTTATTATCTGCAGAAGTGTAAAGTTCGCATCCAGCTTCTTCGGCAGAACATGCTTGGACAAAATTCGCGCATTCTGTTGGAGGGTTATCGCTTTGGCAAATGTCTGTTAGATAATCAGGAAGCATTTTTTCATAAACTAAATTTGTTTTTCCATAATCGCTGTAAGCCGTAGCATTTCCGCGTTCTAATTTAATTCCGTCAATCATACAATCTTCATCAGCATTTTGTTTATTAATTAAAATGCCTATTTTATCAGTAAACGCATTATCTGGGTATGTATAAGTCACTGAATTAAATTCCCATTCTTCACTGCTTGTTGCTAAAGAAGAAGTTGCTAAATTTTCAACATCAGTTCCTGCAAAATTACTGCCTTGAATGCTAAATTCTCCTCCTTCATCGCAATTTTTAGAATAAAAAGACAAAGCGAATTTTTCTCCATCTAATATTGTTATTGAAATAAATGCTTCTAAAGGTTTATTTAATTGTAAAGATTGAAATCCGTCATTACTTGTTGTCGTTCCTATACCAAAACCACTCCAGGGCATGTTTGTTGTTAAATTTTCATCTAATATATTACTTTCAATGTATCCAGTAGTTTCATTTTCATTTTCAAAACTCGCGTTAGCTAATAGATTAGTTCCAGTTCCTGGTTTTGTTCTTATAAATTCATGGCATCCTTCATTTTCAACAGAGCATTCTTGTGTTTTTCCGTTAAAATAAAATTT
>JAHJJO010000024.1 GCA_018822835.1 Patescibacteria group bacterium | reverse complement strand
GAAAAAATATTTTCTTTTTTTGCTTCTTGCGCAGTAAAAAATTTCATTGCAACGCATTCTTTTGAGGAAATAAAATTCAAATTTTTAACCTTTGTTTTATATATTACATTTGATATCCAACAACCATTTCGATGTTGTGACGTTAAAAAGTATACAGGATTATCACTAATAAAAGTAACCTCCAATCCTGTTTCTTCTTTGATCTCCCTTTTAAGGCAGGACTTAGCATCTTCACCAAAATCTAAACCGCCTCCTGGCAAATCCCATGTTCCATTATCTTCTTTCACTAATAAAAATCTTTTTTTATCATCAACTATTAAAGCTTTAACGCTAGTTCTATAAAAACAATTTGGAAATCGCGCCTGCTGTCCGCCTTGCTTTAATCTTTCGTCATCCATAACAAAACCTTTTATAATATATTCTTTTAACTTTTGCGTTGCCCAAATGCGGAATTGTGTGCCGCGAGAAGAATTAATTCTATAACCAACAGAAATAATCGCATCTAAATTATAATGTTTCACTTTATAATTCTTGCCATCAGAAGCAGTTACCGAGTAATGCTCAGTAACTGAATTTTCACTAAGTTCATTCTCTTTAAATATATTTTTTAAATGCAAACCAACATTATCCGCGCTACAATCAAAAAGCACAGCCATTTGCTTCTGCGACAACCAAACCGTTTCGTTTTCAAGCAGAACTTCTAATTTTGCCTCACCGTCTTGGGAATTATAAATAATAATTTTATCTTTACGCATATTTTAATTTTTTTTTATTGCAGCGCGTCTTTCATTAATTTACTCTGCCATTGAAAAGCTTCTCTGGCAGTAACGCGTAATTTTTTCATTAAAACAATTTCCTGGCTGATTAAGCGCAGTAAATGCGCGCTTAATAAATCTCTTTTTTTATAAAATTTTAATAAATTTGGATAATAAATTGTTCTGCCAAAGATAAAGCGGAAAATTTTCCAATACCAAACTGGCCGATTCTTTTTCTGCCAAAACGCAGAGAGATATTTCTTGTCTTCTTTTCCTCGCTGCCAATAGTAAAAAATTGTTCCATTCCATTTTAATTCATTCCACTTCCATTATCTTCTACAACAATTTTATTGTCATTAATATTAACAAACACTTCTGTTGCGTCAGCGTCATATGCGTTATTAACCAATTCGCGTATAAATTCAATACTTTTGCGATACATCTTTTCGCCTAATGTAAAAATATGGCTTTTATCCACTGTTATTTTAATATTTTGCATACTTTTATTTTTGGTTTTAATAAAAAATTATTTTTACTCACTACGCTTTTGCCTGTTTTCTTTTCCAATTCCTTTCTTGCATTTTTAGCAACTCTGCCGCCTTTTTTGGCTGGAATTTTATTTTCTTCCAAACCTTTAGATTCCATTGTTTCCGCTATTTGTCTTGTGGAAAGTTCAGCTAAAGCAGTAAAAACTAATTCCGCGTCAGACATATGGTCGCGCAAGTTTTGTGTTTTTAATTTTTTTAAATCTTTATGTTCTTTAACTGACAAATCACTCCATTCTTGATGGATAATATTTGTTAAAATGGCATACTCGTCTCTTTCTTTAACCTCATTATCTTTCCAATAATCCGTCAACTTATTTCTAATTTCCTGCCCCATCATTCTCTGCTGGATCCATTTTTTACTTCTCCCCATTCTTTGCCAATAATTCCGACTGCGATTAAGTGCCTTTTCAGGATCACTCATCTCTTGCATTCGTTCATAGCCAACCTTAGCAAGCCAAAGTTTAACTGGTTCAGCTTTTGGGCTTGGAACAGATTGAATGAGCCGCAATAATGTTTCTGTATCTGCTACATCAGTTAAATAAAATTTACCATCCGCAGCTTGTATTTTCAGTTGGTGACAATTTGACACCGACTCATTTCCTTCTTTTTTAAGCCGCTCTTTTAGCTTATTCCAATACTTTCTGGCAGTCTGATAATCAGCTTGTTGAATTAATGCCTGAATAATATTCACAACTGAAAAATACCATTTTTCTTTTTTCTCATCCCAAATTCTACGGATCTTTTGACCTTCAAAAATAGTGATTTGTTTATTTTTTGTTTTTTCGTTTGACATAAGATTTTTTAAATAAATTCTGGTAGGCAAGAATTTTGTTCGCCACGGCGAACAAAAATTATTTAACAGGGTAAATGGTTTTTCTGATCGTTTTGCCCTTAAATAAGTCAATTGAATTATTGCTATTTTACATATTTTTTTAATTTGTATATTTTATTTTTTTAATGAATCATATTTTTCTTTTATAGACATGAGCTGTTCTTTATTTGTCCAATCTACAGATTTCGCTAAACTAAGGATTTCTTCTAACTTTTCCTGTGTGACTCCACCACTTTCTGGAAAATCTTCAGATAAAACTTTTTTTATACTTTCTAAAAAATCCTTTTTTGCTTCCTCTGCATTTTTTAAAAAAAGATCTTTTTCCAAATCACCTGATTCCATATCTTTTAAGTCTATCAATAATGGATGTACACAATTTCCATAATAATGAGAGAGCTGACTCTCTGTTGTAATGATTTCTTTAATTAATAGTTCTCTTTCAAGGTTGTTTTCCATAATTTTTTGTGTCAACAAAATTAAAATTGCTAAAATTTTTTTAATAACAATAAGAAACTTTGTTGCGTGTTAATTAATAAATAAAGAAAAATATAATTCAGAAATTTTATTTCTAATTAAAAATAAAATCCCTTTCGACCTTTAATTTAATACACATGATATTCTGATTCTATTTCTTTTGTTTCAATGTTAATTTTATAAGCATACAGGCATGATGAGCCGCAATTATAATATACTATCACATGGCCATAATCATCACGTCCCCATTCCCAATAAGAAGTATGCGCGTCTCCTCTGTAAACTTCTTTTAACGCGCCATGTTTTCCATCCATAATCATTAAAGCAATGTAATTATCATAATATTCCTTGCGAGATTTTTCATCATTTTTATCATATCCTTCTCCTTTTTTATGCAATTCTTGAAAAAAACCCAATCTATCCCCATCTCCAGAATAAGATGCTTTAAAATGACTTTTAGAATATCCGTTAGTTGTCATTTGCGCTGATCTTAAAAAAGCTCCATTTTTATCAAAATAAATCACTTCAATTTCTTCGGTTATAGGATTTAACAAGAAACGTTTGCCGGATGGCATATTTTTCGCAACATCTGATATAATTATATTATTATTCACATCACCTATTTCTGCTATAACATAAACTCCCGTCAATAAAACTGCTATAGATATTAATCCAATTAATAATGGTTTCAATTTAATAAACCCTTTATTTTTAGACCAATCTAAATTGTAAAAAAGAGTATTCCCAATTTGAATTTTAAATTCAGATTGTTTAGATTTTGCCCAGTCAGGTGTTGGGATAAAATTACTAAAATAATGATTAGCGCCATTTGTTAGATCTTTAATTTCGCCTTGCATAACTTTTCCCGCTATTTCATAGCATTTAAACCATTCATCAATTTGAGTTTTATCTTGAAATGGATTTTTGACAAAAGGTAAATTTTTATCAGTTTCATTAAAAACGCTGTATTGTTTTTTCTCTAAAATAACATCATGATAATTATTGCTCCAGCGTGACAAATCTTCAACGCGATTTTTAATTGTCCAACCAACAGCTGCTTTGCCTTTATCTGATAAACTTCTTGCTTCGCCAAAAATCGCTCGCGATAAAATTATTTGTTCTGTGTCGTCATAAAAATTTCCAGTCCACTCTGGATCATCTTTTGTTGGAATGCGTTTAATTTTAATTGCTTCACCAAAATCTAATTCTACATTATGCAAAACAGGCATCCTGTCAGCCCAAAATTCAATGTAGTGTATTCCCTGCGATAAATCTGTTTTAATATTTTTTTCTTGAGTTTCTTTTTGAAAAAATTTTTTAAAAATTGAACCAGACCACAGCCAATTTCTATGAAATATTGAAAATTTGTTTTTTTGAATCTTGTTGTCAATAATTAATTTAACATCATCACTATCTTTTAAGCGCCATTTAGTGGTAATATTTGCGGATAAAAATTTAAGCGGCAAATTAATTAGAGCAAAAGCATGCCATGGCCTTCTGTCTCCATCTTCAGCTTGTTTCTCAAGACTAAATTCTATTTTTGAAGTATCTTTAACAAAATCAATCTTTATATTTTCTATTTTTGCTTTTCTATAAGGCGCAAAAGTAATTTTATGATTACCTTTTTCCAGCCATAAAATAAAAATAACAGTCTTTTTTAATCCTTTAAGATCTGTTCCATTCCATGTGGTTGGAATATCTTTATATTGCGGTTTGTCCTTAGCTGGAATTTCTCGTAATTTTTTTCCGTCAATTTCTATTCTTAAATCTTCTCCGCCTCTTTGACTTGTTTGTTTTCCGGAACGACAACTCGCTGTTATAGAAACAGCATATAAACCTCGCTTATTAATAATAAAATTATGATCAAAATTTTCAGT
>JAHJJO010000003.1 GCA_018822835.1 Patescibacteria group bacterium | reverse complement strand
AGCAGGCGGGCAAAAAGAAAAAGGGGTGTGGGGAAAATGAATTTTTGCTCGCCGAAGCGAAGCGGAGGCGGGCGGAAACGCTGGGCGGAATTCAATCCGCAAAATCCTCTGGATTTTGCTCAAAAAAAGTTCGGATTTCGTTCAGAGTTCGGAGCCAAATTGGATGTTGCGAGTTTGTTGCCTCGCCCCTGCGCCTGCGGGGCTCGGCAAGTCCGCCAGAGACGGAGAAAGCTGTTTTTAAAAGGATTTGCCACACTCTGCGTGGCAAATCCTTTTAAAATCAGGTCTTAGCGCCCGCAGGGCGCGTGCCGAGGCGCGAAGCGCCGAGGCAACAAACTCGCAACATACAATTTGGCTCAGGGGCATGGACTCGAACCATGATTAACAGGACCAGAACCTGTCGTCCTACCATTAGACGACCCCCGAAATCAATTAGCAATTGTCAATTAGCAATTACGAATTTGAATTAATTGTTTTCTAAGTTTTTTAAGCATTTTACTTCCTCAGTGCTTATCACCAATTAACAGCAATTAATAAGACCTTGTAAAATACAAGGTCTTTAAAAAATTATCAATTCTCAATAATCAATAAATTATCAAATTTCAATGATCATTTAATGCTTGATTATTTATTAATCATTGAAATTTGATTATTGATGATTTTTATAGCGTGTCTCTCTGACAATCTGTGTAGAGTCACAGTGTTTATTTTTATGTTTAAATGTTCATATTAAATGTTTAAATAAAATGTGTTATATCATTTTTTTTCGAATAAACGCTGGAATATCTAATTCATCCTCTTCATCTTCAGCAACTGCCTGTTGATTTTTAACAGGATCATTAAATTCTGACTTAGTTGATTTTGATGAAAAAATTTGATTTTGTTTTTCTTCTTGTTTTTTTGTTTCTTTAATAAAATTATTGGCTGTATATGTTTTGTTCAAATCAACCATAGTTTCTTTATTATTAAAGCCCGTAGCAATGACGGTAATTTTAATTTCATCTTTTAATTTTTCATTAATAACTGCCCCAAAAATAATTTTTGCATCTTCGTCAACAGAAGAAGTAATAACCTTAGCAGCTTCATTAACTTCATCCATAGTCAAAGCGTTTCCTCCCGTGATTGTGAAAACAACTCCACGAGCTCCATCAATAGACATATCAAGTAAAGGGGAATTTATTGCCGCCTTTGCCGCTTCAACAGCTTTATTTTCTCCACTTGCCTTGCCGATTCCCATTAAAGAAGATCCTGCATTGGACATTATTGTTTTTATATCCGCAAAGTCTGCATTAATAATGCCAGGCACAGTAATAATATCAGCTATACCTTGAACTCCTTGTCTTAATATATCGTCTGCTATATTAAAAGCATCAAGCAATGATGTTTTTTTATCAATAATTTGCAATAATTTATCATTAGAAATTACAATAGTAGCATCTACTTTATCAACCAATTCAATAAATCCTTTTTCCGCAATATTTCTTCTTTGCCCTCCTTCAAAAGAAAAAGGTTTTGTTATGACAGCTACTGTTAAACAACCTAAATCACGCGCAATTTCAGCTACTATTGGAGAAGCTCCTGTGCCTGTGCCTCCTCCTAATCCGCATGTTATAAAAACCATATCAGAATCTTTAAGAAGATCTCTGATTTCATTTTGGGATTCTTCGGCTGCTTGTTTTCCTAATTCAGGATTCATTCCAGCTCCTAAACCGCGAGTTATTGTTTTTCCAATATGAAGCTTTTTTCCAGCTTTATTATAATGCAAAGCTTGCACATCAGTATTCAAAGCAATAAACTCTACACCTTTAATGTTGCTTTCTATCATTCTATCAACTCCGCTTCCTCCGCTTCCTCCAATCCCAACGACTTTTATTTTAGCAAATGTTTCAGCTTTTGGTTTTATTTCAGGCATAAAAATCAATTTTCAATTATCAATTAACAATTAACAATTACAAATTTTAGGCAAATCTTTTTAATTTATAATTGATAATTGTTAATTGATAATTGATTTTATGGTTTTAATGATAAAATCCATTCTTTAATTTTTTTAACAGTATATTTTATTTTGGAATCTTTTGTCTGGCTTGATCTATCTGCTCCCCACACAACCAACCCTAATGATGTTAAAAATTCAGGAGAATTAACTTTATCAATAATAGTATCAATGTTTTTATTTGTCCCAATAACAACAGGCAGACCTAATTCTTTTTTCGCTAAACCAACTAAATTATTTAATTTAGCGCCGCCGCCTGTTAAAAAAACTCCTGCTGGAAGCATCCTGGAACGTTCAATTTTTTTTAATTCTTTATCTGCTTTTTCAAAAATTTCTTCAGAACGAGCTTTAATAATTTTTGCAACATACTGTTTTGAAATTTTACCAATTTCTTGACTAACACTTTCATCTTTTATTAAAACACTTGGATCAATCTCATCTTTTTTGGAAAATTGTTCAGGATTAACATTCCCATATTCAATTTTAATTTTCTCGGCAAAATCAATGGGGCATTGTAGCCCAATTGCCAAATCCTTAGTAATATATTCAGATCCGATTGGCAATATTGCTGTATGCATTAATTCGCCTTCTTCATAAACAGCCATGCTTGTTGTAGATGCGCCAATATTAATTAAAACAGCTCCTAATTCTTTTTGTTTAGAATCTAATATAACTTCTCCAGCAGCTAAAGGTGATAAAACTAAATCATCAATATCAAGCCCTGTTCGATGTATTGCTTTAGTTAAATTTTTAATTTGGCTTGATAATCCTCTAATTATTAGAGCTTCTACCTCTAAACGTCTTCCATACATTCCAAGTGGATTTTGAACATTCTCTTGATCATCAACTTTATATTTGATAGGAATAACATCTAAAATATCATAATTAGGAGGAGAGGATAATGCTTCCGCTGATTCTAAAGCTCTTGCAGTATCATCTTCATTAATTTCTCCATCACTTTTACCAACAGCAATTATCCCCCGGCTGGATTCGCATTTAATATAAGGATCATTGATTCCTGCCCAAACACTATTTATCGGCATTCCTGTTAATCGTTCAGCTTTTTCAACACAAGCTGAAATAGAAGATGTAGCATCTTCTATATTCGTAATCATTCCTTTACTGATTCCTTTGCTTGGCACAGATATAACTCCAATAATTTGCAAATTTTTTTCTTTATTGTCTATTTTTTGTCCAATAACTAATCTTATTGCTGTTGAACCAATATCTAATCCAGAAATAATATTATTTTTCATAAAAACATTTTAACATGTTAATATTTTAACATAAGAAAATAAGAATTGCCTTGCATTATAAAACTCTCAATTTATCGCTTCAGGCTCCTTTTTGTCATCCCCGTGCAAACGGGGATCCAGATTAATTACGATAAACACTGGATCCCCGTTTGCACGGGAAAGATGACAAAAAGTAACTAGAATTATAAAGAGCGTTTTGTAAATTCAAAAAAATTAACCTTTAATACAAAAAAGCTAATATCTTCTCTCCCCAAAATATTGTTATAATTGTTGATATAGCTAAAAATACGCCAAAAGGCATTTGCGAGCCCCATTGTTTTCTGCCAATCAGTATTAATATAACCCCAACTATTGAACCTAATACATATGCGAGCATTATTGCAATTATTAAATAATCCCACCTTGCTAATGCTAAACCAATAAACAATCCCAATCCAATGTCGCCTGCTCCAATCCATTTACCTTTAGAAATTAAAAATTGAATTAAAAAAAAGCCACTTCCTATTATAGCAGAAAATAATAAATTCAACCAATTAAATCCTAAAAATAAATTTACAACTAAAACAATTACGGACGCGGGTAAAATTATTTTATCCAATAAAATTAAATACCAGCGCAAATCATAAATAAAAACAATTATCATTACACTAATTATAAACCAATCGCGAAGAATTGTAACTAGTAATCTGTAATCAGTAATTTGTAAAGTAAAAAATTGGGAATTATTTAAATAAACTACAACAAATAATATTCCGGTTATTATCTCTACTATTGGATATTGCCATGAAATGTGTTTTTTACAATATCTACATTTTCCATGCAAAATAATAAAACTTAAAACAGGAATATTATTATACCAAGCAATTTTTTTTTTACATTTTGGACAGCAAGAACGATCTAATATGCTTTTATTTTCATGTAAACGCCAAATTAATGAATTTATAAAACTGCCTATTATAGCGCCGAAACAAAAACTAAAAATCATAAATTTTTAAAATACACTATAATGCTAATCCACTAATAAATGCAAATCAGCTAATCGCTAATCTGCGAATACAAATTATTCGCAATTAGCGGATTAGCATTTATTCGCTAGATTAGCATTATAACAATTTTATTAAAATGTTGGGTTCGCCGCGGCGAACCCAACATTTTAAATTATAGTTTATTGCATTCCTGCAGGACTTGCTATCTTTGGTCCAGCTTCAATTCCGCCAGTAGTACCCCCTAAACAGTATGAAAGCGTGTAAGTAGAGCTTGCAGTAGAAATATATGTGTAAGTATTTTCCGTGGATATGCAATCTCCATCAATAGGCAACGGCGCTGTTGGAACAACTGACATATATGTAGTTCCACTATATGAAATAGCTCCGCCTGATGCTATGCTGCTTGGGTAACCGTTCGCGTCGTTATAATATAATTCTAATGCAGTTTGTATTTGCTTAATATCGCTGACACGACGAGCATCTCTTGATTTTTGTCTTGCATTATTTAAAGCTACTATAGCTAAAGTGGATAACAATCCAATAATAGCAATAACAACTAATAATTCAATTAAAGTAAACCCTTTATTGTATTTTTTGTTCATAAAATCACTTCCTTTCTTTAGTATTTTAGTCATTACTTTGAATTACAAAATACTATTTTCCGCGTTTTTCTGCGTTGCCATCTGCGTATATCAGCGTAGCATATAGGCGGATAAACCCCGTTAGATATGAAATTATCTAATGGGGTAAACGCAGATAACTACGCAGATTTACGCAGACAGTTCATATTTTGTAATT
This sequence comes from Patescibacteria group bacterium, assembly GCA_018822835.1. GTDB lineage: Bacteria > Patescibacteriota > Patescibacteriia > Patescibacteriales > JAHJJO01 > JAHJJO01. The sequence continues at coordinate 275 of JAHJJO010000003.1, read as the reverse complement.
GAAGGTTATTAATTTAATCCCAGGAATTAAAGCAACCACTAAAATGGATAAACTTATTCACAATAACACGAAACATAAAAAAATAATTTTCAATTTTCAAACAATGTTTTAATGTTTTAAACAAAATAATTGGACTATCATTAAAATTATTATTATAAAATTAATTCATTGGAAATTGTTTAGAAATTAAAAATTAAAAATTAAAAATTTTATTCATGTGTCATTGCCAATCCAATCGCCACTGACAACCTTGGTCCTATTTCAAAGGAAATTGT
>JAHJJO010000023.1 GCA_018822835.1 Patescibacteria group bacterium | reverse complement strand
TTATTCAGACTGCGTAATAATTTCAGAAATTTTACCAAATCCAAAAGGCAGCGACAGTGAGAATGAATTTATTGAGCTGTATAACAATTGTGAACAGGACGTTGATTTAATAAAATGGAAATTAGAAGATGAAAGCGGAAAAAAATATGAATTTAAAATTAATAATAAAATAAAAGCAAGCGAATATTTGGCGGTTTATCGCAAAGAAAGCAAAATCGCATTAAACAATAATGGAGACAGCATAAAATTATATCAACCATTAAAAGAGGAGGCATTGCAAATAGTAAAATATCAAAAAGCGATTGAAGGGTGGAGCTATGTGGATACACAAATACTTGTCCCGGGCAAAGACCCGGGAGCCGTAAATAAAATTGCCACGAATGAAAGCTGGGTTTGGAGTGAAATTGTAACTCCTGGAAAAATAAATATTATTAAAACCATTAATCATCCACCTATTATTGATTTTTACAGTCCTGATATAATATTAATTGGTACTCCTGTTATTTTTGACAGTTCAGATACAATTGATGAAGACGATGATGATTTAAAATTCCAATGGGATTTTGGTGATGGAATTAAATTAAATTTACCATCGCCTGAACACACTTATTTAAAATCTGGAATTTATGCTATAAAATTAATAGTAAGTGATAATGAAAATGCAATAGAAAAAGAAAAAATTGTTTCGGTCCAGGATGATTGTTGCGCATTGCCAAAGCCATACGGATGTTTAGATGTAAATGTAAAAGAAAACTGCAATTTAATTGCAAATATAATTATCAATGAAATTTTACCTAATCCAGAAGGACCAGACGCTGAAGAAGAATGGATAGAATTAAAAAATATTGGTGATGCAAAAGTTAATTTATTAAATTGGAAATTAAATGACGCTGTTGTTGACGGCAAGGGATATAAATTTAATAGCGACGCGTGGATAGATAGTGATGATTTTTTTGTTGTTTATAGACCTGACAGTAAAATAACGCTTAATAATAATTTTGACACTATTAAATTATTTAATAATTTTGACGCATTAGTTGATGAAGTTGAATATCAAAAAGCTCCTATTGGCGAATCTTACGTTAAAAACCAAAATAAAAAATGGTTTTGGACAACCATTTTAACCCCTGGAAAAGAAAATATATTTTCAGAGCAATTTTCTGATGCGACAATTTCTAAAACTTTGCAAAAAAGCAGCAAATCAAAAAATTATATTGTTGAAACCACATTGGAAAAAATTAGAGAATTTGAATCAGGAGATTTAATAAAAGTCAAAGGCGTGGTAGCGGTTAAACCGAATGTTTTTAGCAGCCAATATTTTTATATTGTTGGCTCGCAAGGAGTTCAGGTATATAGCTATAAAAAAGAATTTCCTGATTTGCGTGTTGGAGATTATGTTGAAATAAACGGAGAATTGTCAACAATCATTGGCGAGCAAAGATTAAAAACCAAAAGTTCTGATAGTATTAAAATTTTAGAACATCGTCAGGAGCCAATTGCGGAAGAAGTAAGTAGCGATAAAATTAATGAAGATTATGTTGGACGGCTTGTTGCTGTTTCAGGTGAAGCAGTGGAACAAAAGGGCTCAACTATTTATTTGGACGACGGCATGGATGAGGTTCAAATTTATGTAAAAAAATTAACAGACATTAATCCAAAATCCATCAAAGTAGGCGATCAAGTAAAAATTACCGGCATTGTCAGCAAGACAAATTCAGGAGTTAAAATTATGCCTCGGTCAAGTGATGATATTGTTAAAATCAATGTTTCCGCGGACAGCAATGCTGATGAAATTTTAGGAAGCATTGCAGTTAATGACGAGTGGGAAATAGCTCAAAGAAATAAAAAAATGGAATTATTCAAATACCTGCTTGTATTTGCCTGTGGAATAATTATAATATTAATTGGAATGTTGATTAAATTGAAGAAGGAATTGTAAAAGGAAAAATTATCAAGTATCAATAATCAACCAATAATCAATTTCCAATGATCATTTAAAATTGATAATTTTGGCCTCGTTACAGTCTCCGGAGCTCAAGCGGAGGGACTGTGACGGATGAATTGTTGAAATAATAATCAAAAAAATAATAAAAATATTCCTGAAAAATTTTTTATGCCTCAT
>JAHJJO010000022.1 GCA_018822835.1 Patescibacteria group bacterium | reverse complement strand
TGAAAATTTTTAGACAAGAAAATTTTAATAGCAACCATAATAAAATTATAGAGCAGATATTTATTGATCAAAGTTATAAAAAGGCTAATTTAACACTTACAAATGATATAATTGATCCCGATAATTTTAAAAACACATATAGCTCCGACGAGATAGAAGAAGATAAAAAATACGTACAAGAAAAAGAAAAATTATTTATTCAGCAAGAAAATCCTGAAAAATTTAATGCAAAAAAAATAGCAGTAATTTTAGAAGGAATTTTACATGAACACTCTGAATTGAGCGAATGGCTTGGTCATAATGTATTTACAATCAAAACTTCACGCTTTGATGATATTAAAAATGGAATTGATATGGTTGCTGAATTTGTAGAAGATGAACAATCCGCTTCTCATCTTGGTTTAGCTATTGATGCTACTTTTAGTTCAGAAATAGGTAAAAAATTTGAGCGAATTAAACAAGAAATAAAACAAGGCAAGCTTGCGCAAATTAAATATTTTCAATCTGACCATACTGGAGTCCAAAAAAAATTATCAAAAATTCCAAGAATAATAATCGGAGCAGATGTAAAAACAATAAAAGAATTAGGGAAATTATGGTTGAATAATAAAAATAAAGAATTGGGCACTCATCCAATACAATTTCAAATTTTAGAAGAAATATTAATTCAATTAAAAGCTTTTGAGAAATACGCTCAAAAATATAATCAAAAAGAAATCGCTGAAATTTATCAAACAACTTATAAAAAAATAAAAGAAATTTATCAAAATAAACAACAGTCTTTAAACGATGATGAAGTACGTGATTCTATGTTTTATAATATTAAATATAACGTGGAACGTTTATAAAAGCATTTTATGCGACTTAAAATACAAAATTATCTTGGCATAGATTGGGGAGAGAGACGGATTGGGTTGGCTGTTGGCGATAGTGAAACTAAAATAGCCATTCCGTTTAAAGTCGTTAATAGTATTGATGAGGTTATTCAAATTGTTAAAGACGAAAAAATAGATACTGTGGTTATTGGAAAACCATTAAAAATGCGGGACATGAAGTGTAAAATGCAAAAAGAATTTTTGGACTTTTTAAGTTTATTAGAGAAAAAAATAAATATTCCGATCAAAACCATTGACGAAAGATTATCAAGTAAAGAAGCTGACTCGCTGTTAAATGCACGGAGCAAACAAAGAATAGCAAAATACACCAGAAAAAATAATAAAAAAATAAAAACACCTATAGACGCAGTAGCAGCGATGTTGATTTTACAAAATTATCTCGCGTAACGCATAACGTGGAACGCACAACGCACTTGAAAAATTATAAAATTAATTTGCGTTATGCGTTTTGCGTTATGCGTTCCACGTTATGCGTTATGCTAACACAAGCCATTATCCTAAACCAAAAGCCATTTAAAGAACATGATGTTAAAATTACTGTTTATACAATAGATCAAGGGAAATTAGAATTAATTGCGCGCGGGGTTAAAAAAATTAAATCAAAATTGGCAGGACATTTGGAGCCTATTTGCTTGTCTAATATTATGGTGGTTCATGGTAGATATTTTAATTATATTGGAAGCGCTGTTAGTAAAAATTGTTATTTGAATATTAAAAATAATTTAGATAAAATTTGTTGCGCACGACAAGCATTAAATTTAGTTGACCAACTAACCAAACAAAACGAAGGAAGTGGCGCGGAAATTGTCTTTGATTTATTGCAATCGTTCCTCGATATACTCGATATACACGAAAAAAACGAAGTTGAATGCACTAAAAAAACAAAGTTAGGACTAAAACCAAAACAAGACAATCACAAATTACTATTTCATTTTTTTACATTAAAATTGCTTTCAGTTTTGGGATATCAGCCAGAATTATATAATTGCGTTGTTTGTAAAAATAAAATTACACTAAATAATAATTGGTTTGATTTATTAAAAGGAGGGTTGATATGCAGCAAATGCTCAACGCTAAGCAATGACGCCAAAAATATTACGCCAAATAACGCTATGCCCTTGAAAATTTCTAATGATTGTATTAAAGTGTTAAGATTAGGAGTAAATAGTGATTTTAAAGAATTAATTAAATTAAAAATAAACGAAAAATTAATATTAGAAACAACACAAATAATTTTCAATTTTCAATTAACAATTTTCAATTCACCCTGTTAAATCCTGTGGAACAGGAATTTTGTCAGAGACAAAATTATTTAACGGGGTGAACCCTGTTAAATCCTGTGGAACAGGAATTTTGTCAGAGACAAAATTATTTAACGGGGTGAACCCTGTTAAATCCTGTGGA
>JAHJJO010000021.1 GCA_018822835.1 Patescibacteria group bacterium | reverse complement strand
TAGCCTCACCTCATCCTGCCCTTATCGTATTCCAAAAAATGCAATTAAACAATATTTCGTTGTTAATGAATTCTATTAAAAAGTTAACATACGAATTATTAATTATCAATTACAAATTAAAAATTACAAATTTTTGAATTAATAATTAATTTCAATTTGTAATTGTTCATTGTTAATTGTTAATTGATTTTGTTAGTTTTCTAAAAACTTCTTCCAAGCTCACGGATTTTTTATTAAATTCAAGTATGCTCCACCCATTATTCATAACTGTCATTGATAAATATTCACGCAAATCAACTCCTGATTTTGGTTTAATTTCATAACCATAAACTTCATTTGATTCTTTGTCTGTAATTTTGACAGCCTCTATATTTTCCATTTCTTTTAATTTTCGCAAAACATCATCTCTAGAACCCTTAATTTTGACATAAATAATTTCTTGCGATCCTGCTTTTTTAATTAAATCCGCTGGACTTCCTTCACTTACAATCTTGCCTTTGTTAATAATAATAACACGATCACAAGTCGCGCTTACCTCGCTTAAAATATGTGTTGAAAAAATTATTGTTTTTTCTTTCCCTATTTTTTTAATTAAACTTCTAATTTCTGCGATTTGATTTGGATCAAGTCCTGTTGTTGGCTCATCTAAAATTAAAACATCAGGATTATGCATAATCGCCTGACCTAATCCCACTCGTTGGCGATATCCTTTTGATAATTCATCAATTGGTTTGCGAATTACATCTTTTAATCCACAAATTTCAGCCACTTCTTTAATTCTTTTTTTAATCTCATGCTTTTTTAATCCACGAATTTCAGCCACAAATTTTAAATATTCCAAAACAAGCATATCGTCATACAATGGCACGTTTTCCGGCAAGTAGCCAATTTTAGCTCTTGTTTTAAGTGAATATTTTGCAACATTCAAACCATCAATTTCAACTTTTCCTGAAGTAGGCATCCAATAAGAAGTAAGTATTTTTATTGTCGTTGTTTTGCCTGCTCCATTAGGTCCTAAAAAACCTAAAACTTCGCCTTTTTTCACAGAAAAATTTATATTATCTAAAATAATATTATGCCTTATTTTTTTTGTTAAATTTTTTATTTCTATCATATTTTCGCGTAACGCATAACGTGGAACGCGTAACGAAATTAATTTTAAACATCGCACGGAAAATCTACAAACTCAACATTAATACTAAATTTTTTAGCTATTAAATAATCTTCGCAAAATTTTACAATTTTATTTCTATTTATTTGCATAATTAAAATTTATAAGCATCGTTCTAAACTATTGCTGAAAACGTTCTTTCCTATATTTCATATAATCTATTTCACCTGTTTTTTTATATTCTGCTAATTCTTGTTTTATTTCTTTTTGAATTCTTGAACTAGAATTAAATAACATATCCTCATAATCTTCCAAATTCATTAATACAGCATTATAATCAGGCAAAACAAAACGTTCTTTGGAAATTTTTACCACATCTAAAAGATGCGCAATTTGCGAATGATCGCTTCCTTCAGCAATATTTAAATTTAAAGCCGTTGCTTGTGTTGTGTTAGTCATAATTAAATGGCAATATTGCAATAATATTCAGGCACTTGAAATGCTGTAAAAATAGCGTCTTTAATATTTTGTTCAAGTTCTGTTAATGTTTCCCCTGATGTCAGAATATGTTTTTTTGACAAATTAATGGATTTTGCAACATAATAACTGCCTGTTTCGTCCTTGACATGTTTAATTTCTATTTCAATTCCACCATGACTTAAAACAGACTGCAAGTCATTACTTGCTTGTATGCCGTATTTTGATGGAAAATAAGATTTAATTTTATAGTAAATTTGTTTAAACATAATTTAAAACTCATTTTTAACTTCATCCCATATGCTTAATAAGCGCTCTTCAATAAATTGCAAATTATCATCATCAGTAAGCACGCCTTTTGTTTGATAATATTCAATACTTTCCTCAACAAACTGCTTATAAGCATCACGATCATAAGCACCCTGCTCGCGCATTTTATTTTTAACTAACTGTTTTATTTCTTCAATTATTGCTTCCATATGTTTCTATTATAATTTATTTTAAATCAAAGTCAACGCTTTTTAATGTCGGGAGTCGCACTCCCGACATTAAAAGATCAAAACAGATTTATGCAGATTAAATTTATGAATTGAAAATTATTACATTGAAAATTGTTTGAAAATTGAAAATTGAAAATTTTTTTAGCGTTTCGCGTTATGCGTTATGCGAGAACATCTCTCCCCAATTATCTCCAACCTTTACATCAACAATAACCGGAACTTTTAATTTTATAATATTTTCCATTATATTTTTAATCTTCACACTCATCTCTTCAACAACCTCTTCTTTAATTTCAAATAATAACTCATCATGCACTTGCAACAGCATACGAACTGTATTTAATTCGGATTTATTCGGATTTAATTCGTATATTATTCGAGATATTTCAATCATGGCCATCTTAATCATATCAGCAGCCGTTCCCTGCACAGGCATATTTATTGCCATGCGCTCTGCTGCCTTACGAATCATTACTGTTGACGCGTTTAAATCTGGCAAATAGCGTTTGCGGTTAAATAATGTTTCAACATAACCTGCATTGCGCGCAATTTGGATAGTGAAATCTATAAATTTTTTAATGCCAGCAAAAACAGCAAAATATTGATCAATAAAATTTTTAGCTTCAACATAAGAAATGCCAGCGCCTTGCGCTAATCCATGCGGACCTTGACCATAAAGAATTCCAAAATTTACAGCTTTTGCCGCGCGCCGCATTTCAGAAGTAACTGCTGTTAAACTAACTTGATTAATTTCTGCTGCAGTGGCAGTATGAATATCCTCTCCATTGCAAAATGCTCTAATCATCTTTGTGTCTCCAGCCATATGCGCTACTAAACGTAGTTCAATTTGCGAATAATCTAAACTTACTAATTTATAACCGCTTTCAGCAATAAACGCCTTGCGAATTTCCTGTCCTATTTTTGTCCGCGCGGGAATATTTTGCAAATTTGGATCAGAAGAAGAAAGTCTGCCAGTGGCTGTTACTGCCTGATTAAAACTTGTGTGCAACCTATTTGTTTTTGGATTAATCAATTTTGGCAATGCGTCAATATAAGTGTTTAATAATTTTGTAAGCTCGCGATATTCCTGAATTAGAGGAATAATTTTATGCAAATCTTTTAGTTTTACTAATTCATCCGCGGCAGTTGAAATGCCTGTTTTTGTTTTTTTAATATTATTTGTTGAAATTTGCAATTTTTCAAAAAGTATTTCTTGCAGTTGTTTGGGTGAATTTATATTAAATTTTATACCAGCTTGGTGGTATATTTTATTTTCTAATTCTGCGATAATAACAGATATTTTGGTATGCATTTTGTTTAACAATTTTTTATCAAGCATAATTCCATTATTTTCCATCTCTGCCAAAACATAAACTAATGGCATTTCAATTTCATAAAATAATTTTTTCATGTTTTGTTCTACAATTTTTTTTCTTAATTTTGCAACTAGTTTATTCGTAAAATCAGCGTCCTCGCAAGAATATAAATATAATTTTTCTATTTCCGCATTTTTAAATGCGACTTTGTTCTTGCCTTTGCCAAGCAAATTTTCTTTGCTTATTTTTTCAAACCCTAATTCAGAAAATGTTAAAGCGTCTAAATTGTGTTTGCGCGTTCCTGGATTTAACAAATAAGACGCTATCATTGTATCAAAAGCTACGCCTTGAACATTTATTCCCTGCTGTTGCATTACTCTAATATCATACTTAGCATTATGCGCAAATTTTTTTATTTTTTCATCT
>JAHJJO010000001.1 GCA_018822835.1 Patescibacteria group bacterium | reverse complement strand
TTCCTTCACCTCCTTTTTTTCTTAAAACTTAAAATAATTCCAGATTGCCGGCAATTCAATGTTTTGCGGGAATAATAATAAATTTGCAAAACAGAGAGTCTAACTGCCAGCAATCTTTTTATATGTGTATTTTTATAATTACTAAGTACTAAACAGAGTCAATTAACAATTAGCAATTACGAATTAATTAAATTAATTGCTAATTGATAATTGCTAATTGTTAATTGATAATTGACTCTGTTGACATGATTTTTAAATATGTTATTATAATAATGTCAAGTTTGGATTGCAGATTGAACCCTGAAAATCCGAGATTTTATATCTCGGATTTTTCTTTTCCAAAATATTTTGATATAATCCAAGTGGAGTCAAAGGGGCTACCTTTGGTAAGGCAATTCAAACTTGACACTTGGATTAAGGGGTTCAATTCCCCTTGGCTCCACATCTTTAGCAATCTTTAATTACGAATTAATCGCTATAATTGACAAGACTGAATTGATTGACAACGTAATTGGTGTTGCTATAATAAACAATATGATACTACAAAAACTTTACAATTTAATTTTCCCTTCTTTTTTGCCTACAGCAGAAATTTGTAGAAAATACCATATACCTGAAGCAATTAAACTGCATATTCGCATTACTGATAATGGTTGGTTAGTGGCAACATCTCCTGATCTGCTAGGTCTTATTACTCAAGCCCATAATGTTAAAAAATTACTTGTTATGGTGAATGATGCTATCCTAACTTACTTTGATGTGCCTAAACAAGAAGCTAATATTGTCTTTCCGCATATTAATCTTGAGGGTCAAGGATCTCTAAGTTATAAACATAAATTGCAACCTCAATTTGCTTCTTAAATATGGGCATTAATAATTTTAACCGCCGTCAATGCGTACGCGCTTTAAAAAAGTTAGGATTTTAAATATCTACTATTCGTCGAGGCAAGCATGATAAATTTATTTCACCTCCATCTCTATCCAAACAAAACCAATCTTTTATAATGGTGCCTCGTCATAAAGTTTTGCATTGTCAAAATGAAATTATAAAAGAGTTGCGAACAATGGGCGATGATCAATTAGTAGAACAATTCCGTCAATATCTATGATAGACAAAAAATTTCAAAAAATTATTCTTGAAAGAGGTAAAACTGCTTGGCAGAAATATCAGCAAGAACAAACTTTGACTCTTCGACAACTCCAAAAAATAATAAAAAACAATGAATCAAATTAACTCTGTTTAGTACTTAATAATATTTGTTAAAGAACTGTTTCGCATAACGCGTAACGTAGAACGCATAACAAATTTGTTTTATTGTGTTATGCGCTATGCGTTACGCGTTACGCGAGATAAACTTGCTCAAACTTTTTTACTAAATCATCCCAATTATAATTATTTAAAACAAACTCTTGAGCTTTTTTTGCTTTTTCATTAATTACTTCTGGATTATTAATTAAATATTCTAATTTTTTCTCTAAATCTTGAACATCTTTATTTTCAAAACTCCATCCATAATCTTTTACCCCGTTGGATAGTAAACATCCAATGGGGTTTACCCCGTTGGATAGTAAACATCCAATGGGGTTTACCCCGTTGGATAGTAAACATCCAATGGGGTTTACCCCGTTGGATAGTAAACATCCAATGGGGTTTACCCTGTTGGACGCTTGCGGTTCTATAGGGTTTATCAATTCCATACATCCCGGAATATTGCTTGTTAAAACAGGTATTCCGTAAGCCATTGCTTCTAATACAACTGTTGGCAAGCCTTCTGCTGTTGATGGCAAAACAAATGCGTAAGCATTTTTATATAACTCTTCCAAATTCTTGCCATACAATACTCCTGTTAAAATAATATTCTGATTATCATGGCACATCTTTTTAATCTTGTCAAGGTAATTATCAGTAAACGCAGAATCCCCTGTAATTACTAACTTATAATCTTTAAATTTATTATTTTGATTTAGACTTTTAAAAGCTTTAATTAGATAATGCGCGCCTTTATCAGGAATTAACCTTGCAACCATTAAAACATATTTTTTTTCTTCTAAATTAAAGTTATTCAAAACATCATTAAAATTTGTGATTTGTGCTGTGTGCTGTGTGTCTTGTGTTATGTGTTGTGTGTTATGCGTTGTGCGTTGTGCGTTATGCGTGTTTACGCCATTCGGAATATAAATAGTATCACAATTATATTTTTTTTTGCAATAGCTTTGCAACACTAAAGAAGTCACTATAACTTGATGAGCAAATTTACAAGCCATCCATTCGCCTAAATTTAACATTCGTTTGGCAAATTGCCCCCATTTGCTTTGCTGTGAATCTCGGCAATGAAAAGTGACAATAACTTTTGTTTTTGGCTTAAAAATTCTTGGAATCCATACAAGCAAACTTGGCCCAACTCCATGATAATGAATAATATCATAATTTTGGAATAAAGAGTGAATACTTGCAAATAAAGTATGGCTGATTGCGTCTAAATGTTTAGTATGAATACTTGGAATGCTTATTAAATTTACTGATTGATGTTCTTTTTTATTTTTTAAAGTATAATAAGGTCGAGTATAAACATAAACAGAGTGCCCTAAATCAGCCAAGCAAATACTTAGATCTTCTGTGTGCCGCTCTACCCCTCCTGATAAAGCTGGTATTCCTTTTTGTCCTATCATCGCAATTTTCATAATATTCACGCATAACGCGTAACGTAGAACGCATAACGTTATGCGTTCTACGTTACGCGTTATGCGAGGTTATTTATACAAATTATCCATGCTTCCATAAAACTCTTGTGGCTCTGCAACATTACGCATATTTTCTGTACTGTTGCCTATTTTCTGTTGTCTGTTATCTGTTGTCTGTTTTATTATCTGTTGTCTGTTATCTGCTATCTGTTTTTCTTTGTTAGTTTCTAAATCAACAAACGGTATATTATTCGGAATTGCCCGCATGCCAGGTTTATTTATTATCTGACGTCTGCTGTCTATTGTCTTATCTACTCTATTATCTGCCTGCCACGCCTCTTTGGCGACGGTTGTCCGTTCCATGCCCCGTGTTTCATGTTCTATATTTTGTGATATATGATTTTGCGTTATGCGTTCTACGTTATGCGTTATGCGTTGCGCGTTATACGCTACGGCCATTCCAATTCCAGCGCCTAAACCTAAAATCAATCCAAACAATAAATTCAATAAAATATTAGGTCTAACTGGAAAACGAGAAACAACAGGATAATCAACTAATTTAATTTCTATATTTTTATCTCCTCCATAATATTCATGCCCTTGAGTTGCCAACACATAAGCTATGGCATTAGTAAATTCTTTGGCCTGCTCCTTATTTTTGTCATAAGCATCTATTACAAGCATCGCGTTCTCCAAAGATGGGTTAATGGAAATTTTTTTTCTCCATTGTTTTTTACGTTTAATTTGATCTGATGAAAAATTATTTTCCAAAGCAAAACCAGAATTCATTATTTTATCAAAAAATGATGAAGTATGAATAATGCTTCCTAAATTTTTCTTTAATATTTCAGATGATTTGGCAATGCTATAAGGATCTAAACTTTGATTATACTTTTGAATAATCATTAAACCAACAGAAGCTCTGTATTCAAAAGTTTGAACCAAAGTCAAAATAATGGTTAAAATTATTATTATTCCAGTGCACAAGCCAATCAATTTTTTATTATTTTTTAATATATTCATATAGTCCATAAAGTCGAAAGTCCACCCTGTTAAATATGAAAAAATTTAACAGGGTAAATAAAGTCTATAAAGTCAAAAATCATTTTTTTATGTATTACACATATTACACAATTTAATGTATTATGTTAGCATAAATATAAAAACTTGTCAAGGATTGACGAGTGCAATTGCGTTTGTTATCCTTAAACTATTATAGATTTATAT
>JAHJJO010000150.1 GCA_018822835.1 Patescibacteria group bacterium | reverse complement strand
GTGTTTTCATAATGTTGCTTGTTAAAATTATTATTTCAAAACAAGTTATCGACCGAGCGAAATTGCCAAAAAATTCTTTTCAAAATAGAGAGGAAATTTTTAGTTTTTTCGCCTAACGTATCGGCATATCTGAAGTTGCGAAGCAATTTGGGTGGAGGCTTTTGTATAAAAGCCGTAACCAGATATGCTGTGTTAGCTGATGTATTCCTTTTCTTTTTCCCGACAGCAGTCGGGATGGTTTTAAAAAATTTTAAAATTTCTTTTTCCGTTTTGGGCGAAGGGCAGAGGGGATTAAGGGGTGAATGCCCGAGCCCAAAACTCCTTATCACCAATAAAATACTAGAATTTATTAGAATCTATATCATACTTTTTTAAATTATCAAAATATTTATTTCTTTGAGTCATTGTTGTTGAAAATTCAAGCATTTTTCTTGTTTTTGAATCAGGAAAAGTTTGCAGTAACACTAGAGCCTTTTGGCATAATTCCCAAGCCCGCTGCTTTCCGTATTTAATTGCTCCACAGGTAACCATTATTTTTTTAATACTATCCATTTCCTGATTGGAAAGTTTATCTTTACCTATGAATTTTAATAATATTTTTTTGTCGTCATCAGTCGTATTTTGTAGTGCCCATATTATTGGCAAAGTATATTTACCACTACGAAAGTCCTCTAACTCTTTGCCAAAGTCCCAAGTATCATTTGCGATAATATATGCTTTTCCTATATTAAGACCGATGGTCTCTATTTTCTCTATTTGTTCATCTGTGCCACTAGCCAAAAGACCACCAATTTTTAATGCTTGCTCCCAAAAATTATAGCCCTCTACTTTTTTTAAATAATATTCTTCATCGGTGTTCCTCATATACTGATCCAAGAACGCCGCCTGAACATTAATTTCATCAAGTCTAAATATTTCCTGCGATGCTTTAATTGCGGCATTACAATTGTCTGTTTCAAAAAGTTCGTTAATCATCTCGTATGCAATTGAAGAGAAAATCCCACCAATAAGAATTAAGTCGGGGCTCGCTCGTAAATCTAATACGTCATCATAACAATAATACCCAGTATCTTTTATTTCTACAGCAGCACAAGCTGGAATTATTTTTTTCCAGTCTTGTCCACCCACTAATTCATAGCCCCACCTAACCAGAGCAGGTCTTAGTTGTGGTTTCCCGAATCTATATTTTTCCAAAATTTTTTGTTTAAATCCTGGCGCTAAGTCAAAACGAGATTTTATAAAGGCAGTTACATATGGGTCAATTTCTTGCGACACCTCCCTTAATACATTAAAATACTCGGTTTTTATTTTAAATTTTTGGTAAGTTTTTTCACTCATTTTTTAATATTTAATCGTTTTCGTAGCGTAGCGAAGAAAACACCTTATTCCCCTCTATGATTAAAGAAAAAGAAATTTGAAAATTTTTTAAAACAATTGGGCGATGGCCCAGAAAAGAAAAGAAATATTTCGCCTAACGTTTGCGTATATCTGAAGTCCCGCACTAATTTTCTTTGTTAAAAGTTAATCTAACAAAGATAAAATTCGTGTTTGACTTCAGACTCCATCCGAATACCACAATAAAATTAGTGCGGGACTTGGGCGGAGGAAATTGTGCCACCTTAAGGTTTGTTATATGCACAATTTCCGTAGCCAGATACACGCTGTTATGTGATGTAGCCAGAAATTTCTTTTCTTAATTTATTTTTTTTTGGCAATTTATTTCTCTTCAGATTCTGACCCTTCAAGCGGTATGAATTCTATAAAACCTTCTTTGCTTACATATTCGGCAGTACCTCTTGGCCCATGCCCAACAACTTTGTATTTTCTTCCACCGACAGTGACTTCCGCTTCACCTGAGTAATCGGAGATAGTTCCATATCTAACTGTGCTGTAAGATTTATCCCTGACACCTGCTTTTAACGCTAGTTTATAGCGCTCACTAGGCGATAGAGATTCAAAATCTGTCGTAAGTGCTTTTTCAGCAAGTTCGATTTCCTTGCGTAAAGCTCTAAGTTGTTCTGCTGACATTTTATACACTTCCATATTTTTCCACACATCCTGTGCGGAGTCTTTTTGTTCGGGACTTAGTCCCATTTCTGGATTTCTCATAGTTTTTAGGTTAATTGATAATGATTAAATTATATCACAAGCTATGTTCGACCTGAAATAAATTGCCAAAAAAAATCTTAAAAAATAAAAAAGAAATTTCTGGCTATTTCACATAACGTTTGCGTATATCTGATGTTTTGCGGAGCGTAGCGGAGCAAAATATGGGTGGAGGCTTTTATATAAAAGCCGTAACCAGATATACGCTGTTAGCTGATGTGTTCCTTTTCTTTTGTTTTCTGATAAGAAAACTTGT
>JAHJJO010000156.1 GCA_018822835.1 Patescibacteria group bacterium | reverse complement strand
GTTAATATCATATAAAATTTTTTCATTTAAATGGCAGTATTGCAAAATTTCATTTTTATTAAACCAAATTTTAATTTCTGCTTCAGCTTCATCAACAGTGCCTGATGCATGAACTAAATTTCTAATACTCCTATTATCAGCATCTGATATTATATAAGAGTCAAGCGTAAGATCACCTCTAATAGTACCGACATCAGATGTTAATGGTTCTGTCCCGCCTGTAAGTTTTCTAATCAACGCAACAGCTTGATTCCCTTGCCAAATCATTACAATAACAGGACCTGAACTGAGATATACTGCATTGCGTTCAAGAACTGCTTCACCGTTTTCACGATTTGTTTTAAAAGGCGATTTTAATCCTTTTTTTTCATAAGCTGCTCTGGCTTTTTTGCCAACACCTTCCAACCATTCGTCTCCGCCTATTTTATAATAATGATCAGCGGCTAATTGTTTTGATGGAATCAACATTTTTATAGCAACAAGCTTCAAACCTATTCGTTCATAGCGTTTTATGATTTCGCCTATTAATGATCTTTGCACCCCATCTGGCTTAATAATTACAAAAGTTTTTTCGTCTTTAAAATGCATATATTGGATGTCAGATATCTAAAATATTACACAAAATTCTGGCGGCGATCTACTTTCCCAGGGCTAATGCCCAAGTATCATCGACGCTAAAAGGCTTAACTTCTGAGTTCGAGATGGAATCAGGTGTATCCCTTTCGCAAAAACCACCAGAATTTTATGTAACACTTTTCGCATAAGTGCTTGTAAAGAAATAACATCCCTAAGTTCGCCCAGATTTACCCCTCCCCAGTTGTTTCTTGAGAAATAACTGGGGAGGGGTTATGTCAGATTTGTTTAAAAAAATTTGAAGGATATCCGAGATATATTAAAAAGTTTTTTAAACAAAGATGGCGTTCACCCCGTTAGATAATTTCATATCTAATGGGGTGAAGATGGGATGAAGTTTGGAAAGTTATTTCTTTACAAGCGCTAACGTGGAACGCATAAGCGCATAACAAAAATTTAAAATAAAATAGTATGTAATGAATGGTTAAAATAAATTCGTTATGCGTTCCACGTTATGTGTTGCGCGATGTTAAAGTCAAAAGTGTGGGAAAATTAAATGGCTTATTAGTACTCTTCAGCTGAACATGTTACCATGCTTACACTTAGAGCCTATCAAGGTTATAGTCTATAACCAGCCTATGAAACCTAATCTTGGAGACGGCTTCGCGCTTAGATGCTTTCAGCGCTTATCCTAACCAAAGGTAGCTACCCAACAATGCCCCTGATGGAACAGCTGGTACACTAGAGCTTTGTCCTTTCCGGTCCTCTCGTACTAGGAAAGGGACTCCTCAAGTTTCCACGATCATAGTGGATAGGAGACCGACCTGTCTTACGCATTTTATAATTAGTCACTTATTACTAAGTGCATGGACTATACCATCACCCTAAACACCTGTTAGGGGGTCGACGTGTTGACATGACTTAAAAATATCATGCCCTCTCCATTTAAGGATCAGTCTCTACGGGGTTAAATTATGTCTCTTTCTCTTTATAAGCTTTTTGATTTGGTGTAATTTTCTTAGACATAATTAACTTCCCTCGGTATTATTCTAATATATGACAGGTTAAATTGCAAATATTTTATATTAGAATTTCACCGATATGAGTCGACTTTTTCAATCCCGATTACTCGGGAAAGCCGCCAAATTGACGGTCTGAACCCAGCTCGCGTGCCGCTTTAATTGGCGAACAGCCAAACCCTTGGGAGCTTCTTCACCCCCAGGATGCGACGAGCCGACATCGTATATCGTTCCATTATTACTAATGGTATGGACTATATTTTCACCCCGCTGCTCGCGAGAACGGCGGGGGTTGGCGTATTATAGCATTGTAAATTTTATTTTATAACTAATGTAATAAATACTATCTATTCTAAAAATTAGAATAAGTCTCTACGGGGTCACAGATCGGAAATCGGATTTCAGAAATCAGAATTCGGATTTTATATTTTTTATAATCCGACATCTGACATCAGAAATCCGATGTCCGAAATGGACTTCCCACGGTATTGTCCATAATTTTATTCTAGGCCATAGATTAATTATGGAGTTCACCGTTATTAGCCAAATTTATTCACTCGATTACTCGAGATGGCACCCCGATATGTTAAGGTGCCGAACCACGCCGTCGCTGTGGACGCTTGGGCGTGACTAGCCTGTTATCCCCAGAGTAGCTTTTATCCGATGAGCTTCCGCCGTCCTATATCGCACGGTCGGATCACTAAGTTCTGCTTTCGCAACTGCTCGACTTGCAGGTCTTGCAGTAAAGCTGGCTTGTGCCTTTACACTATCTCCTGGATTTCCATCCCAGGATAGCCAACCTTAGTAAACGCCTCAGTTACTTTTTATGAGGCATCCGCCCCAGACAAACTACCCACCAGACACTGTTCCCGACCCTGTATTAAACACGAAAAATATTTCGTATCTAATAAAGGGTCAGGGTTAGAATTAAAAATATACAAGAGTGGTATCTCACTGATGTCCGCCGAATCGGCGGACTCCCACCTATTCTGAACATGCACACCCCAAATTCAATGTCAAGCTGTAGTAAAGCTTCATGGGGTCTTTTCGTCCAACTATGATTAGCGAGCATCTTTACTCGCCTTGCAATTTCGCCGAGTCCTTCGTTGAGACAGTACCCAAGTCGTTACGCCATTCGTGCGGGTCGGAACTTACCCGACAAGGAATTTCGCTCTGCACCTTCTTAATATTTCTATTAAGCATGGACTTTATCTTGTCCTAATATGAACTTACCCAATATAAACTTACCCAATTAGAATTTATATTCATATTTTACGGACCCCAGTGTTAAGTCTCTGAGGATTGATTAATTTTAATCAATCCTGCGTATTGCCTCCATGTATTTTTAGATTTTTACCCCTCCCCAGTTCCTCTTCAGCTTTCGAAAGCTGAAGAGGAACTGGGGAGGGGTACTAAAAATCTTTTGAAGATTTCCACGCATTTTACTGGGTATTTTTAGACAACATATAATTTTCATTATAGTTAGGTAGCGAATTTTTTTATAATCGTCCCAGTCCTTCTGTAATTTATCAGAATTTAACAGAATAAATTACAGAACCTTAGGACGATCATAGTTATCGCCGGCGTTCATCCGCGCTTCAGTTCAAAGCTTCACCGCGCGCAGCGCAGAAATTCCAAGATACAAGATACAAGGATACAAACAAATTTCAAATTCCAAAGTTCAAATATCAAAATTTTATTTGAAATTTGTAATTTGAATATTGTAATTTATTTGTATCTTGTATCTTGGTTATTGGAATTTCTGTGCTACGCACAGTTGACCTCTCCCTTTAACGTTCGGACACTGGCCAGGCGTCACCCCCTATACATCCTCTTTCGAGTTAGCAGGGAGCTGTGTTTTTGATAAACAGTCGCTTGGGTTCTTTAGCTGCGCCCCTCCCCAGTTTTCACAAATAATATTTGTGAAAACTGGGGAGGGGAGGCCTTATCTCTAAATTACGGCCACTATTTTGCCGAGTTCCTTAACGAAGGTTCTCTCGTTCACCTTGGGCTTCTCGCCCTGCCTACCTGTGTCGGTTTGCGGTACGGTTACTATAATTTTAGCCCTAGAAGTTTTTCTTGGCATTTCTTTTATCTAAATTGACTCCACCTTGCAGCTTTGTCTTTTGACAACTCCTTGAAATTATTGACCCGGATTTACCTAGATCATTTCTCAAAGCAATCAACGCACATATCATAAATACGCTTAAACTTTTGAAATGCGTTACTCCATCGGAAAATTACAGTAGTGCTGAAATATTAATCAGCTCATCCATCGACTACGTCTGCACTACACAGACCTCGCCTTAGGACCGACTAACCCTGAGTTGATTTTCATTGCCCAGGAAACCTTAGGCTTTCGGTGTCCCAATTTCTCATTGGGATTTCTGCTACTCATGCCAACATTCTTACTTCCATACACTGCACAAAACCTCGCGGTTCAGCTTCAACGCGTATGAAATACTCCTCTACCGTTTCGGAAGTCAGATCTCAGATTTCAGATCTCAGATTTCTAAATTAATTAACTTGCATTTAATTTGATAATAGATTTAATAAAACAATTTATTTGCTTAGATTGAATTTTATAAAAAGCAATCAATGCATTACAAGTTTCTTGCTTAATATTTGCAAAAGCAATAATTTTAATTTGCCTCAAATGCGTAATCACTTCATCACTTGAACCTAGCGCAATTAATAAAAATCGTTTAAATTCATTTTGTGATTTTTTCTTAGCAAATCCCTCCGCAATATT